>DATGSL010000146.1:0-5810 GCA_035302665.1 Opitutales bacterium
GATTTACAGCGCGGTTCTGACCATGCCCGGAACGCCGACACTCGTTTACGGAGAAGAAATCGGAATGGGCGACGACCTTTCGATGCCGGGCCGGAACAGCGTCCGCACTCCGATGCAATGGGCCGACGAACCGAATGCCGATTTTTCCTCCGCTCCCCGGGAAAAACTTTACCGTCCCATCATAAACTCCGGCCCCTTCTCCTACAAAAAGGTCAACGTGCCCAACCAGCAACGCGACGAAAACTCGCTCCTCAGCTGGATGATCCGTGCGATCCGCATTCGGAAAGAATGTCCGGAATTCGGCCGGGGCGAACTGGAAATCCTTTCGGGCACTCCCGCCGACGCCCTCTTTTGCCATATCTGCGAAACCGGAGAAGAAGCGGTCCTCGCGCTCCACAACTTCGCAAGCAAAGAACTGGAAGCCGAATTCAATATTGGCAAAAGACCGGCCGACCACCTGATCGACCTTTTTCGCGGAACCGACCTCAAACCGGACAAGAACGGAACCTGCAAACTGACCCTTGAAGGCTACGGTTACCGCTGGTTCCGCCTCCACCGGAAAAACCGAACCGACACTCCGGCGATTTGAACGCCCTCCTTAAACATTTGCGAAACGATCTGCCGGGAATTTAAAATCTAAAATCTAAAATCTAAAATCAAAAAAGTTCTCCCTGCACGAAGCGTTCCTTCGGCTCCGTAAAAAACTCCTCGTAGCGTTTTTCCCATTCGTCGAGCTTGCGAAGATAATGAACGGCATCGTACGGAGTTTCTTTCGGATCGTATGCACTGACCGGAAAAGCGCGCTCCCAAGCACGCGATCCGCCGATCCTCGACTCGGCAATGAAATAGCCGATCCGGTCACCCATTTTCGGAATCGGCTTTTCTTTCAAAGCAGCTTCGAGTGAGGAGCGTCGACGGACCTTTTCCGGATCCTCCTCAATCGATCGGCGATATTTTTCCGGATCCTGACCGAGATTCTCGAATCGAACCAGCTGATCGATGTCCATTTCCTGCTTCGCGATTTCTCTCTGCATTTTCTCTATCAGCAGCTTCGGCGATTCCTCTTCAAGCCCGAGTTTCCAGCGAATCAAATGGCTCGTCAGATCCTGCAAATACGGCTCCATTCCACGCGAACGAAGAGCGGAACCGCGAAGAAGGACTTTCTTTCCATTATAAAGAGCGTAGTTTTTCGCTTTGTAGCAAAACATCGCGGGAAAGTGACCGTCGAATTCGAGTTCAATTCCGCTCGGCAGGCCTTCCGTCACCTTTTCCAACAACATTTCCGGCTTCTCAAATTTCTGGGGAGCAACCAGATAAATCCCGTCGGTATCGGCTTCCAAAACCGTGCATCCGAGCTTCTGAAAGCGTTTAATCAATTCCTGCAAAAGTTCCCGTCCTTCCCGTGTGACCGCCGCCGCAAGCTCGCCATCAGCAAAACGTGCGCCGGAAAACCCGAGATAACCGTAAAAGGAATTGATCAGGATTTTGTAACTGTTTTGCCGCGCATCGTATTCGGTCTTCAGCTCCGGATTCTCCGCCGCACGCGCGAGATTTTTATAACGGAGCCGATACTCCCGCAATTTCTCCAAAAGCGGAATAAATGCCCCGAGCGAATCGCCAGCCGGATTCCGCCCGAGATTTAGCAACAAACTCGGATAAAGCGACGCGACGTCGAAATGCCAGACGTTTTTAAAAACTCCCGTTTCATAATTGCGGGTAAATCCTCCTTCAAATGCACCGACCGTCACATTTTCAGGCAATGCCTCCTTCGCATGCGCATATTCCTGAAGCATCATCAGATCGACTTTCCCTCCCGATCCGCGCAAAGTCGTATCCTGCAACGTCATCGGGAAACTGCTCGCCTGCGCAAAATAGGTCGGCAACAACAAATCGGCCACGCCCGCTGTCTCGCGCAAATCGTCCGCCAGATAGGCAAGAAAGGTTTTCCGATCGTTTTCAAAGGCATTTTGAATCTCATTTCCCTCGAGATAGGTCCGATCAAAACCACTGCCGTCACCGCTGATTCCGAGATGCTGTGCAACCTCCTTCAATCCGTAAGAAGACATTTCCCGCGCGGCCAAATCGTAAACCAGAACCATCAGATAAGTGTCAAAAACAAGCCGTCCGGGAATATCAAAACGAGGAAAAGCGATCGAGCGTTCCGCGACACGCAACCAGCCGCGCCGAACCTGAGCCTCTTTTCCAAAACGACCCCAATCGCACGAAAGCCCCAACCGCCGACTCCGAATTCGCAGATATTCGAGATCGAAACGAAAAATATTGTGCCCCTCGATCGTATCCGGATCCTCCCGACGCAAAATCTCCGAAAAATCGCGCAAAAGCTGGCGTTCGCCTTCGTCGCTTTTTTCCCCGATCACGAGCAACTCCTGCCTCCCATCAAATTGCAGACCGATCGCCAAAATGCGATCGCCGCCCCGTTTTGGATTGCTGAAACCACCGGGCACCGAACAGGCGGTTTCAATGTCGCACTGACAGCGCCGCAAATCCGAAAAACGCATTCCAGCAAACATCGTTTCCCGGTTGGAGATCAGAAACTGACTCTCCAACGAACGGATCCATTCGAGTTTTTCCCGATCGCAGGCCGAGACGAAGTCAAAAAAGCCGGGAACCGATCGAAATCGGAAAATCCGGTCGAATTTTCCCGGACCGCTCAGTTTCTCAACCTCAATTTCCTCCGGCAGATCCGCATCGGCAACCGAGCGATCGACCCAACAAAAAGGATCCGACGATTCCCGAATCTCGCGCCGGCCTCCTTGTGAATCGGCAAGAGACAGAAAAACGTCCCCTGCAGGATCGACCCAAAGACCGCAAATGGAGCGAGTTGAAGAATCATCGCGCATGAAAGAAAAACAGGAGATACCGGGCGTTCATTGTTGCGAAAATCCTTTAAAAACCGGTACCAGTCAAGATACGGCCTTTAAAACCAAAAATCCCGCGTTCACAAACGGTGAATGCGGCAGACCCTCTGCGACGGACAACTCCGGTTAAGTGCAGGCTCGTCAACGCACCCATTTTTGCTACCTTGTCGATATTTAACCTATTTCCCAAGAAAATGAAATTTCACCGACTCTTCCCCTCCTTATTCGCGGCAACAGCGCTCGCAGTTTTTTCTTCAACGGCTTTTCCAAACGAAAGTGAGAGCCTCACACTTCTCCCCGTGGAAATCGACCCTCTCGGCGCCGATCCGGATACACCGTGGACAATCAACATTGGGTCGCTCAACGTGCGCGACAATCCAACTACCGCCGATTCCCGCAGACTCGGATCCCTCAAACGAGGCGACGAAGTTTCGGGCATTTACCTGATCGTGAAGGAATCGGACGAAGAGTGGCTGCAAATCGACTTCAACGGCCAGCCGGGCTTCATTTCCCGCATCGGTTTTAGCCGCGTGCATCCGCGAAACCTCGAACTGATGGAAGAGCACGGAAATCTTCCGTTCGGCGAAGAAATCGTGAATCGCTGGTGGGGCATTCCGCTCGATTACGAAGCGGACGACCTTGTTGAAATCCCGGAAGAATACCGGAGAAGAAGCGAAACCAGAGATTACCGCCTCCGCCGCGAAGCGATGGAAACGCTTGCAGAGATGATCGATGCGATGCGCGCCGACGGCCTGGAACTATTCGTCAGCTCGCCCTATCGTTCCGGAAGTCTGCAAACTTCGATGTTCCATCGCCGGATGCGAAACAACCTCGCCCAGCGCGGGACCGCCCCTCCGGGCCACAGCGAGCACCAACTCGGAACCACCGCCGATCTCGCGCCCGCGCTCACCGACCGCACCTTGCGAAACAGCGATCCACAGCACGCGTGGCTCAAGAAAAACGGTGCCAAATACGGCTGGCGTCAAACCTACCTCGCCGAAAACATCGAGGAAACCGGCTACATCGAAGAGCCGTGGCACTGGCGCTACATCGGCCGCGAAAATCTCGCCGCCGACAACGACACCACCGAAAACGATTAAAATTCGCGTATTTACTTGCGGGTATTTTCTGGGGAATGGTGTTTCTGCCAATCAGGAGATTGGCGTTCCCGGGCGCGCCGACCTCCCGATCGGCATATAGCTGCAGCAACTATCGCCGCTCTGACCAAGGGCTACGAGCGAGAGACCCGAATCGGCCGGTTCTCCGTGAAGGTTTTCGATAAAGGTTTCCTCCGGAAAATCTTGATCCGGCCGAAATCGAAAATCGGAAACCCTCAAACATCTTGCGGACGTCTGCGATTTTGCGCTAATCTTCCCAGATGAAGAACAACGTGATCGAGGTGGGCATCAAGGGCGTGATGCCGACGGCAAACGGATGTGCCATTTTTCTCGGCAACACGGAGAAAACGTTTGTCATCTATGTCGATCACAACATCGGAACGGCCATCTCGATGACGATCCATTCGGTCAAAAAAGAGCGCCCACTCACTCACGACCTGATCGGCAGCATTTTTCTCGGCCTCGGCGTCGAAATCAGCCGCGTCGTCATCAACGGCGTCAGCGAAGGCACTTTTTACGCCCGCTTGCTCCTCTCCATGAAAAACGAACTCGGCACGAAGCTCGTCGAAGTTGACTCCCGCCCGAGTGATTGCATGGTTCTGGCTTTGCAACAGAAAAAGCCGATCCTCGTCGCCCGCGAGGTCCTCGATTCTGTCGAGGACATGACCGAAGTCCTGGAGAAGATTCAAAAACAGCAAAGAGAATCTCCCGACGAAGAGGATTGAATTCCGTTCCGCCTTCATGACGCATTTTTCTGCTTCCCGCTTGCCAGCGACGATTCTTCCGGAAACACCGGCCACATCGCTCGCGCCGATGCAAAACGTCACCGATCTTCCATTCATGGAGGTCGTCACCGATTGCGGCCCACCCGACTATTTCTTCACCGAGTTTTTCCGAATCCACCCGCATTCGCGACTGGAACCGCATATTCTTCGCTCGATCACGGAAAACAAAAGCGGCCGCCCGATCTTTGCACAGATTATCGGCGAATGTCCCGACTTGATGCCGAAAGCCGCACGGGAACTCGCCTCTTATCCAGTCGCCGGCATCGACCTCAACATGGGCTGCCCGGCTCCGAAAATTTACAAAAAAAATGTCGGCGGCGGACTTTTGCGCGATCCGAATAAAATCGATCTCCTCCTCGGCCGGCTCCGCGATTCGATCGACGGACTTTTCACAGTCAAAACACGAATTGGTTTCGACAATACCGAAAATTTTGACGCCGTTCTCGAACTCATCAACAAACACGAAATCGATCTTCTCAGCGTCCACGGGCGGACCGTCAAAGAAGGTTACCGGAGCGAGGTTCATTACGATTTTATCAAACGCGCTGCGGAAACCGTCACCTGCCCAGTCCACGCAAATGGCAACATCGTCTCCGCGCGAAAAGCGGCCGAAGTTTTGCGCGAAACCGGATGTGCAGGCTTGATGATCGGACGAAGCGCGATCCGAAATCCATGGATCTTTCGACAAATCCGCGAACGGATGACCGGCGCCGAGATTTTCCGTCCGACCTTGGCCGATGTCCGGAACTACATCGACCTTCTTTATCACGCAACCCGTACGCCCGATATTCCCGAGCAGGCTCATGTCAGCAAAATGAAAAAATACCTCAACTTTATCGGCCAGAGCGTCGATCAGGAAGGTCGTTTTCTTTACGAAATGCGCCGCGCTTATACCGAGGCGGATCTTTTTGCGGTTTGTGACCGGCATCTGCTCGATTCCGGATTTCAATTTTTTGCAGACGAGCCTTACGACGGCGTGATCGCGCGCCCGAACTGCGAAACTCCGTTGCCCTCGAAAGTAGCTGGTT
>DATGSL010000147.1:0-3931 GCA_035302665.1 Opitutales bacterium
GATCTCGGACCTGTAGAAGATTTCGACGTTCTTTGCGCATGTCTCGAAAAAAGCTCGGAAGACACGGTCGAGCACCAAATCGTGCGAAAAGACGGAAGCAAGCTCACGGTCGGCTGCCGGATCCGGGAACTTCCGCATCTCGATAAAACGATGCAGATCATCTTTATCCAAGATGTTACGGAGCGAAAGGAACAGGAACGTGCATTGAAAGAGAGCGAGTATCGCCTCCGCAGTCTTTTCGAAAACATGAACGAAGGTTTTATGATCGGAGAACCGGTTTTTGATGAATCGGGAAATATTTCCGATGTGATGTATACGAAAACCAATCCTGCCTTCAAACGTCAGACAGGCTTCAGCGGCGAAATCACCGGAAAGCCGCTGAAGACCTTTCTTCCGAATTTGGAACAGGAATGGATCGACCGTTTCACCCGCGTCGCAGCCACCGGGAAATCGGAACAATTCGAGTTGTTCAATCGCGACACCAACCGGTATTACGATGCGGTCTCCTTCAGCCCGGAAAAGGGGAAGTTCGCTGTCTTGGTCAGGGACATCACCAAACGGAAGAAAATTGAGCAAAACCTGGCGGAGGATCGCGATAAACTGGAAGCCGCTGTGCGCGAGCGAACCGCCCAACTCGAAGAACGTGCTTACCAATTGGCGAGATTGGCATCGGAATTAACGCTGGCGGAAGATCGTGAGCGACGACGCCTGGCACAATTTCTCCACGACGATCTGCAACAGCTTCTCGTCGGAGCCAAATACCGTCTCTATCGTCTCAGCCGGGAATTTCCTCCGGAAAAACAGGAGGGCTTTGCAGGAGTCGAGGAGTTGATCAATCAATCGATTCAAGCTTCGCGTTCGCTAACGGCGGAACTTTCCCCTCCGATTTTACACGAAGCCGGATTGGCCGCGGGACTCGATTGGCTCGCCCGCTGGATGAAGCAGGTCCATGATCTACGGGTCGAAGTCGAAATCGATTCGGATCTGAAGGTCGAACGGGAAGATCTTCGTCTCTTTCTCTTTCAGGCCATTCGGGAATTGCTTTTAAATACAGTCAAACATGCCCGCACCGATTCGGCCAATCTCCAGGTCTTTCATTCAAACGGGAGAATAAAAATCATCGTGGAAGATCAAGGTGTCGGTTTTGATCCGGACGAAAAAGCCTCCGGAAACGAAAAGAGGGACGGTTTCGGCCTTTTCAGCATCCGCGAACGAGCCGAATTGCTACGCGGCCAATTAGAAATCCAAAGTGAACCGGGAAAGGGCGCACGTTTTACGATAGAGATTCCGTTTATCGATCTCTGGGTGGAGACGCCGACAAATGATTCCGAAACTCCCGCTGCCCCGGAGAAACCGAGCGTTTCAGGCGAAGCTAAACGCGAAATCATACGGTTGCTCCTCGCCGACGATCATTCGGTCGTCCGACGTGGAATTTCCATGCTTCTCGCCTCAGAAAACGATTTCGAAATTATCGGAGAAGCCGAAAACGGGGCCCGGGCAATTGAACTGGCCCGCTCCTTTCATCCGGACGTCGTTTTGATGGACTCCTCCATGCCCGGAATCGACGGAGTCGAAGCGACGCGAACGATTCACCGGGAATTGCCGGATATCCGGATCATCGGCCTCTCGATGTACGAAGAAGCCGACCGATCAAAGGCGATGATCGAAGCGGGCGCTTCCGCTTATCTTTCGAAATCGGGAAAGTCCGATGATCTGATCGCAACGATCCGGAGAATTGCCGACAGACACCGGAGTTAATCGGGAGTTGAAGACGAGAGCCGGAGCGGCTTTTTTGCCGGAATTCCACTTCTCGTTATTTCGAATTCAGCCATATCATTTGCAGCATCTCGATCCCGTGCTAAGACTCTTTGCCTTCGGCCATGTCAAGTGATCACGACTTCATCCGCCTTCGCGGCATCCAACAAAACAATCTGAAGAATCTCGATCTCGATCTGCCGGTCGGGAAATTGATTGCCGTTACCGGATTGAGCGGAAGCGGTAAATCTTCACTCGTCTTCGACACCCTTCACGCGGAAGGACAGCGGCGTTACGTCGAAACTTTCAGTCCCTACACACGTCAGTTCCTGGAATTGCTCGATCGCCCCAAGGTCGAATCGATCGAAAATATTCCACCTTCGATCGCGATTGAACAAACGAACACCATTCGCAATTCCCGTTCCACTGTCGGAACGATGACCGAGCTCTGCGATTTTTTCAAAGTCTGGTTCAGCAACGCGGCCGATCTTTTTGATCCGGCCACCGGCGAGAAAATCGAAGATGATACTCCCGAAACTATTTGGAAAAAAATTCTCTCACGCCACCCTGAAGCCGATCTGCTACTCACCTTCCGCATCGCAAAACCACAGAACACCAGCTGGTCGGAAATTTTCCAAAATCTCGGAAAACAAGGTTATACGCGTGCTTTGATCGGCGGAGAGATTTCGCGTTTAGATGCGATCGATCCTGAAAATGTTTCCGTCCAAGCGATCGACGTCATCCAGGATCGGGTTGCAGCGAAAACTTCCAACCGCGCCCGTTTTCTCGAAGCTGCCGAAACGGCGCTTCATTATGGGCACGGCGAAATGTCGATTTTCCAGCGCGACGGAACGCTGGCCGGAGAATTTTCCCAAGGACTTCAAAGTCCGGTCACGAAACAGAAATTTCGCGCTCCGACACCGGCTCTTTTTTCATTCAATTCACCGATCGGTGCCTGTTCCCGCTGTCGAGGTTTTGGCAGGATAATCGAAATCGACTACCATCTGGCGATTCCGGACCGCACCCTCAGCATCCGCGAAGGTGCTGTAGCCGCGTGGCACGGAAAGGTTTACGGCGAATCCCAAAAAGACCTCCTCCGTTTTGCGAAGAAAAAAAAGGTTCGAACCGACGTTCCTTTTTCCGAACTGACCGAAGAGGAGCAAGATTTCGTCATTTTCGGCGATCAGAAATATCAGGAAAAAGGAAACGATGCCGGCGATGTTTGGTACGGGATCAAAGGCTTTTTCGACTGGCTCGAAACGAAGGTCTACAAAATGCACGTTCGGATTTTCCTAGCAAAATACCGAATTTTTGTCCGCTGTCCCGATTGCGACGGCACGCGCTTTCAAGAAGAATCGCGCTACTGGAAATGGCAAAACTACACACTTCCCGAACTTTACCAAATTCCTGTTGCCGATCTGCTTCCACTTTTGCGCGACAATGATCAGGCGTCGGGAAACCGTCAGGTCGATATCGCCCGCGAATCGATTCTATCGCGGCTCAATTACCTGAATCAGGTCGGTCTCGGTTATCTGACGATCGACCGCTCATCGCGAACTCTCTCCGGCGGCGAAGTCCAACGGGTCAATCTCACCGCCTGCCTCGGCACGTCGTTGGTCGACACGCTTTTTGTTCTCGATGAACCGTCGGTTGGACTTCATTCGCGCGATATCAATCGTCTGATTTCCATTCTCCGGCGGCTCACCGATCAGGGAAATACGGTCGTTGTGGTCGAACATGACGAATCGATCATTGCCGCTGCCGACGAGATGATTGAAATCGGACCGCGTCCCGGTCGCGAAGGCGGCGAAATCGTCTTTCAAGGAGATCGCCAAAAACTTTTGGAGAGCGCAAAAAGCATTACCGGACAATATCTTTCAGGCGCTCTCACAATCGATCCGCCGGCAAAGCGCCGTCCGGTCACGAAAAAATCGACCGACTGGCTTCATTTTAAAAAGGTAACCAAACACAATATCCGCAACCTCGACATTTCGATCCCGTTGCGGCGGTTCGTCTGCCTCAGCGGCGTTTCCGGATCGGGAAAATCGACGTTGCTGAACAACGTCATTTTCAGCGGTCTTCTCCGTCAACGCGGAAAAATCTCTGAAGATCCGGCGGAAATCGCCTCGATTGAAAACGATTCCCACATCGGCGAAGTCGTTCTGGTCGATCAATC
>DATGSL010000148.1:0-4326 GCA_035302665.1 Opitutales bacterium
CTTTCGTCGGACCGAGAGCGAGGTGATGTTGAACGCGAAATCCTTCGTAGATCTCGACCGAGCCGTCGTCGCGACAAAGCGGAAGAGAAACGGAGAGGGAACGTTTCGGATATTTTGTCCGTTCGCGGATTTTTTCGGGAAGATCGATCGTGTCGGCAGCGAGGTCGAATTGCCGGCAAGCCATCCGAAAAACGTCCGTCGTGTAGAGGCAGGAGTTCATATCGCCGTGTCGCCGATAGAAAGAAGGCGAAGAATGGGCAAAACCGGGAAACGAGCGGCCACGCAGATGATCATCTCCACAGGCCGATCGGAACAAATTTTTTCAAGAACCCCTTTAAGTCGGAAAACCGCAGGAACTTGGCCTGCAGTTTTTCATTTTCACTCTCCTCACCTGCCCCCACAAGGTTTCTCATCCTCAACGGTAACCTTAGATAAACAGACCGTCAAGGGAGGGGAGGCCGGTCTGTTGGCCCGGTTTATTCCCCGATAGCGGCCGCTCCCGGTCCGGATTGTATCTGCGCCGGTTGCGAAGCTCATAAAGTGTGTGAACTTTAAGGAGTTTTGCAAAAAATGAGCGATCTGGTTCCCGAAGCTAAGCCGTCGAAGATCCTGGTATTGGCCGGGATCATCATTGTTGCGGGTGCTTTGCGCGCCGCCCGGGAGATTTTTATTCCGGTCGCGGTCGCCACTCTGCTCAGTTTTCTGCTCGCGCCATTGGCGAAACGATTGATGAAATGGGGGTTGCCCAATGTCGTTGCCGTGCTCTTGTCGGTCGTTTTGGCTTTCAGCGTTCTTGGAATTATCGGGTGGATGGTCAGCGTCCAGGTTGTAAATCTAGCCGAAGAGCTTCCCCGTTATCAGGATAATATTCGCACGAAAATCGCGGCCGTATCGAGTGCGGATGCAGGTCCTTTTGCGGGGGCTTTTGAGATGATCGGCGGCTTTCGGGAACAGTTTGAAGAACGGGCAAAAGAGGCGGCGAAGGAGAAATCGGTCGATCCGCGCGAACCGGTTTTGGTGGAAGTGCAGGAAGAGAGTCCGAGTTTGGTCGAGATTTTAACTCAATATGGAGGGCCGCTGTTGACTCCGATCGGAATGACGGGCGTGACCTTGGTCTTTGTTATTTTTATTTTGCTTCAGCGGAGCGATCTGCGGGATCGATTGATCAAACTCTCCGGTGGTGAAAATCTCAATGCGGCAACCGAGGCGGTCGATGATGCGACGCGGCGTGTGACCCGGTATTTGCTGATGCAATTGGTCGTGAATGCGACGTATGGCTTTCCGCTTGGAATCGGACTCTATTTGATCGGTGTGCCGAATGCGCTTTTGTGGGGATTGTTGGCGGTATTGCTTCGGTTTTTACCATTTGTCGGTCCGTGGCTCGCTGCTTTTTTTCCGATTACGCTATCGATTGCGGTCGATCCGGGATGGACGATGCCGTTGATGGTAATTGGATTCATTATCGTGCTCGAGTTGGTCAGCAACAATCTCGTGGAGCCGTGGCTTTACGGATCGACTACGGGGATTTCGATTGTTGCTCTTCTTTTTGCCGCGCTTGTCTGGACCTGGATCTGGGGGCCGATCGGCTTGTTTTTGTCGACGCCGTTGACCGTCTGTTTGTTGGTTGTTGGGAAAAATGTGCCGTCGCTCAGTTATCTGAATATTATTCTCGGATCGGAGCCTGTCCTCGCACCCGATGCCCGGTTTTATCAACGACTGTTGGGAATGGATGCGGTGGCTCTTTTCCGGCTCGTCGATGAGGAGCTGGAGACGCGGACTTTGACGGAGTTTTACGATCAGATCGCGGTTTCGGCTTTGGCCATGGCTGAACATGATCGGCATGCGGGAACTTTGGCGGAGAGAAGGCAGCAATTTTTGATCGAAACGATGCACGATCTGCTCGAAGAACTCGGTGGCCGGATTGAGGCAAAGGAATTAGCAGATGGCAAAAAGCAGACCGTTCTTTGTGTGCCGGCGCAGGACGAAGCCGATGAATTGACGGCCATGATGTTTGCTCAAGTTTTGACGGAAGCCGGAGTTCCGGCAGAGGCGAGCGGAGTTGCGGAAACAATAGGCAATGTGGTCGATCGGATCCGGAAAGAGCAGATCCAAATCGTCTGTCTTTGTGGAATACCGCCCGCTGCCGTTGCCGGTGTTCGGAGGAAATGCCGCCAATTGCGGGATCGCCGGATACAGGCAAAAGTGCTTGCCGGGATTTGGGACAGCAGCAAAAGCACGACGGCCGTGGAGCGTCATTTTGCATCGGTCTGCCCCGATCTCGTCGCAACAACTTTCTCGGATGCTCTTGCTCAATTAACGAGTCTTTCCGCGACCGGTTTTAAGGAGGAAAAAATCTCTCCGACGCGCAGAAGCGAATCTGGGAAATTTTCCGATGTGCAAAAACTCGGACTGGAAGAGATTCCGTCGGACGAACTTTATGGAACGATTACGCGGAAGTTGGCGGCGATTTTCAAGGTGCCTGTTTCGCTTGTATCGATCGTTGATTCTGATCCTCAATTTTGGAAAGCTTGGAGAGGGTTGCCTCAGGATTGGGTTCAGCCGAGCGATGAACTCCGTTCCTCCGGAGTCTGTAGTCAGGTTCTTTCTGCTACGGAGGTGCTTGTCATCGAGGATATGAGCAAAGACGAACGGTTTGCGGAAAACCGGTTGGTAAAGGAGCGAGGAATCCGGTTTTACGCGGGCGCTCCACTGCGTACAAAAAACGGACACGCGGTCGGTAGTATTTGCATTGTAACGACGGAGCCACAATCGGTGACTGATGAACAGAAACGTCAGCTGAAGATCCTGGCCGATCGTTTGGTTCGCGTTGCAGAAGAGGAGGTTCGGAAAGCCACCGGGTAAGAATCCTTGGTGGTCGGGCAAACGATTTGCGCCTGACTCTTCCTTCTCGGTTGATTCTTCTGTGATTTCAGCTGATTCTTCTTACAAGAAAATGCCAAATGAACGTGATCTTCATTCTCCCTGTCTTGTAGCGGCTTGGCCAGGAATGGGCGCCGTTGGAGTCAGTGCAACTTATTATCTGATGGCCAAGCTCGGGATGCATCAATTGGCCGAGTTTCCGGCGCGGGAGTTTTTCGAGCGGGACAGTGTGGATGTAAAAGGTGGACTCGTTCGTCTCGGACGCCTTCCGCGCAGTCGGCTTTTTCTTCGGAGGGATCCGAATCGGGAGCAGGACCTCATTGTCTTTATCGGGGAAGCACAACCGCCGACCAAAGGAGATGCGTTTTGTCGGCAGCTGATCGATTACGTTCAGGAGCTCGGAGTGGAGCGAGTCTATACGTTTGCGGCGATGGCGACGCAGATGCGGCCGCGCGACGAATCGAGGGTTTTTGGTGCGGCAATCGATAATGAAACGCTGGAGGAATTCAATCAGCTCGAATTCGAAATTCTCGAAGAAGGGAAGATCAGCGGGCTGAACGGGATCCTCGTCGGTGTGGCTGCTGAACGCGGAATGCGCGGCGGCTGTTTGCTCGGAGAAATGCCCCATCTTTTTCCGCAACTTCCTTTTCCGAAAGCCTCCTTGGCCGTGTTGAACGGTTTCAGCGCGATGAAGGGGCTCGATCTCGATTTTTCCGAACTCGAAGGCGAGGCCCGCGAGATGGAGGAGAGGCTGGAAGATATATTGCAGCGGGTCGAGGGGAGCATGCAAAATCCACAGGAAGCGGCCGATTACGGATTCAGCGAGGAAGATGATGAGCCCGAGGAAGAGGAAGGGAAATTGACTGCCGCCGAACGCCAACGGCTCGAAGAGCTTTTCCAAGCAGCCGAATCGGATCGCGCACAGGCTTATCAACTCAAGCAGGAACTCGATCGCTTGAAGGTTTTTTCCGATTACGAAGACCGCTTCCTCGATCTTTTTAAAGATCCGAAAGAATAGGTAAATGAAAAGAGAGCCCGTTTTCTGAAAACCTGGTCAAATCGAGAAGTTTTTGATAATCTCCGAACGTGATCGGGAGTTGGGCTCGCCGGTTTCGGCTGGGAAAAAGATTTTGACCCGCTGCACCCGTATCAACACTCTCTACCTTTTAACCGTACCATCTTCCTTTAATATTTATGTCCTCGAAGCCAACTATTCATTACACGAAAACGGACGAAGCGCCCGCGCTTGCGACTTATTCGCTTCTCCCGATTATTCAGGCATTCACCAAGCCCGCAGATATCGCGATCGAAACTCCCGATATTTCGCTTTCCGGACGGATTTTGGCTCAGTTTGCCGATCTTTTGCCCGAGGATCAGCGGATTGAGGACGCTTTGGCTCAGCTCGGGGCGCTTACGCAGGATCCCGAAGCCAATATTATCAAGCTT
>DATGSL010000149.1:0-2655 GCA_035302665.1 Opitutales bacterium
GATCCGTTACACACTCGACGGCTCCGAAGTGACGGCCGATTCACCCATTTACCGTTATCCGCTGATTTTGCAGCCAGGTCAGGTGCTCACCGCCCGGGCGATGCGAGACGGTTATGCCGACAGCCAAGTGATTTCCCGGACACTCGGGACCAAAATCGACGCCCCACTCGGTGATCCTCAATTAGTCGGCTCCGGACTCTCCGGCCATAGCGGAAACTTTGCAGTAACCGATCCGGAAAAACCGGTCCTTTACTACTCATTCCAAAGCGGCGTTTTTCGGTTCGAACCAGATCTCGGAACCACATTGGTCGCCGGAGATCCTTTCAGCAGCGGCTACAAGAACGGCGAGGGCTTAGAAGCACGTTTTTCAGGAATAGAAGGTCTGGTTGCCGATCAAGAGGGAAATATTTTTCTCATCGATTCATCCAATCGACGCATCCGGAAAATCACGCCAGATCATTTCGTCTCGACGCTGGCAGGAAACGGAAATCGCGAGATTCGCGACGGTTCAGGTGAGGAAGCGAGCTTCGACCATCCGTCCAGCCTGATCATCGACGAAACCGGAACCCTTTATCTTCTCGATTCCAATCATCTTCGCTCGATTCATCCGACGGGCGAGGTATCAACTTTGTTTAGTTTGAACGTCAACAATTCCTCCGGATTTTACGAAGACGGTCCTGTAGAGACAGCCCGTTTCCGCAACCCGGTCGATTTGGCACGAGACGCTGCGGGCAACTTTTATATTCTGGATTCCGGAAACCGTGCGATTCGAAAACTCGACCGAGAGGGAATCGTCAGCACAGTCGCGCCCAGCTTCGGTCAATACCTCTCCATCGACCGGCTTGGCAATATCTATACAATGGACAGAGACGAAACCAAAAAAATCACGCCAAACGGTTTTATTTTCACCATCACGTGGCCGATGCAAAAGTCGAATGCCCACCGAATCACTCTCGCCGAGGATGGTAGAATTTTCACTCTTGATTCCGGAAAACTCCGCATTTTCAAGCAACTCGATTTTGACGGCGACGGCATCCCCGACGAGCTCGAAACAGAAGGCTCCGGCTTGACCCTCGGCCTTGACGATTCCCGAATCGATTCCGACGGCGATGGATGGACCAACTCCGAAGAGTTTCTCCTCGGCACAAATCCGCTCAACGCCGACTCGCGCCCTTCAATCAATGTCGAAACCGCAACCGACGGTACAACGATCATTCGCTGGACGTCGCTCCCGGAACGAATCTATCAAGTCGAGTTTTCGGACGATCTTCAAAACTGGTTCGCCTTGGCCTATGATCTCCAAGGCACGGACGGCGAAATGACCGTAATCGATCCCGAAAAACTCACCAAACGGTTTTACCGCGTCCGCGCTTTCTACGATTGGTAGCCTTTCCGGCGCAATCGGTCCGACCGGCTTTTTCAATCCTGTAACGAAGGTTCGCGGCGCGGCGCCGGCTCCACCGTTTCCAGCCATTCCAGAGCTTCTTCGATCAATACTCCGACTGTTTTTTCATCGATCGAAGTATGGGAGTCCTTTAGCCAACTGCGGATTTTCGGTTCGGGAGCCGCTTCGAAAAGTGCATCGGCACTTTCTTTCGGAATCAGATCATCTCCTTCCAAATGCTGAAAAAGAACAGGCCGAGTTCCAATTCCCGCTACTTGATCAAGCGGTTCAAAGGCGGAAAGCATCCAACTTCCGAATGTTTTCACAAAGGGCGACGCAAATCCCATATCCTCCGAATCAACCAAGCTTCCAATCAACATCGGAAGATCTCCGCCGGCCAAAGCAATCACCGCCGACCGAAATCGCGGCTCATGATTCATCACCGCACATCCCATAATTCCACCATAACTCGCCCCAAAAAGATCCAACCTCTCTGGATCCACATCTCCGCGCTGCAAAAGATAATCAACCACCCGACGCGTTTCCGGCACGATCCGTGAAGAACGCTCGTGCAACGCAAATACTTCGCGAAATCCGCGCGTCTCCCGCCGAACACCCCGGTTGTATTGCTCCGGCATCACAAGAAGAACGCCCCGCTCCCCAAACAAATCGGCGATTCTATCGAAAAACCTCAGATCTTGCCCGATCCCATAAAGAAAAACAACCGATCGATACGGAGGCTCCGCATTCGCAGGAATGATGACCCGTAACGGAATCCGCTCTCCCGCCAAACCGGTTATCTCGATCAGCTGTTTGGTCCCGGCCGCTGTTTCCGTTGAATCGAGCACCTCAACATCCAGCGGCAAACCAGCATCGTAACCGGCGAAAACACGCTTGTCCGCCCGATATTTCACAACGATCACCGATCCGACTAAAAGCGCAAAAACCAGTACGATGCCGATCACGCAATAGCCGATGCGTAAACGACGAAGGCGTTTCCAAAACCGTTTTTTCATGAAAGAAGCGTGGCTCAACAGCAAATATTGGAAAACCGAAAGCGATTCGACAACAACCGATCGGGCTGCAACCGAAATTCCGACACCTTTACAACTCGACCTTCCAGCCCTTTCCTTCCATGCACCGAAAAACCAAGAATCGCGCCATCCGTCGTCGCAAACTTGCCCCTGCGCTTTCCTACGCTACGATTCTTCCTCCATGAAATGTGATCTCATCCTGGCGCTCGATGTCGAAACGAAAGAAGAAGCCGTTGC
>DATGSL010000150.1:0-7429 GCA_035302665.1 Opitutales bacterium
CAGTAAGGACTTTCCGGCATATTCGTTAATGTCGTACCAGTTTTGGTTTGATTTAAAAGAGGCGGCGAAGCGAGCACCGTAAAGCGCATTCATAGGCACCCGCCGAAAGATTAGCGGAATTGAAAGAATCGCAATTAATAGGGCGGCTGCCAATTCGCTAAGAGCAACGATTAAGATTATGTTCATGGTTTTTTTTGACTAATCAGCCGCGGAAGTGTCCGTGCCTCGTGGACAAATTGTTCGACCAAACCGGGACCGCATCGTGTCGGAGGATTTTGAGGACCACGAGACGTTCGAGATTTCGCTGGTGGCTCTGTAAGCGCTGCCCACTCGGCCGGAACCGAGCAGCGACAGCATTTCTTGTTCCGGAAAGTGTCCGAGATTTCTTCGGTGGAGAATAGGAGGTTGTTTCCGTCCGCGGATGCGTGAAATTTCGTCTGACCTGGCAGGCGGGACAAAGCCCATCCGGCGCATCCGGAGGCGACGTTTTTTGGCAGCCAGGGTAATCTCTGTTTTCGCGGACATGGTTTCTCCGTATCCTTTACATACCTTTTGAGAGCGGGATGTTCGGGCAACACTAAAATTTCCGTTTCCCCTCGACCGTCGCCGCAAAAGGAACTCCGAGAGCGTTGTCTCAACCGGTGAACTGTCACCCGCGCCGCGCATTCCCAGGATTTCCGGCTATTTCTACGCCGTGAAGTGTTTTAGTGAAACTCAAAAGAAAGCTGCGCCTTCCGGCCGGTGATGTCGGAGGGATCGCGCGTCGTAAGGACGACTCGTTGAGGGGGTCATGGAACGTTTCGGCCGAATAGCCGCGGATCGAGGTAGAAATCGGTTGGGTCGCCGATCCGCAGTTTTTTGAAATCTTCGTGGGCTGGATTTAAAAGGAAATTCCATTCCGATGGGATGATGGCGCTCGGTGCCCGCAGAACCGGACGGGATCCGTTTACGATCCAGCGATCGCCGAAGCGCTGATTTTGCGCGGGAACAGCTAGGCTGGCCCAAGCGGCGGGCAGATCGTGCTCTGCAATTTCGTCGACGAGAGATTCGTCAAACTCGACCGGAACCGCTTTGAAGGCGAGTGCGGTTGTTGCCGATTCGAGGTGAACGAGCACTTCGAGTGCGGCGAGCGCCAGACTATCGCTTGTGTAAACCATAGGCGTGCCGAGAGAGTTCCAGCGGCCTCCGAAACGCCGGGCGCCTTCGCCGCTGAACGCCTGGTGAACCCGCCTGGCTTTTACTATTCTCCAAGCGCGGGGCATTAGGAATAGACGCCGTGTTCGATGCGGCCGAGCAGGTGCTCCACTTCGCGGGCGCCCGCTTCCGTATCTGTGAAATCGAGCGGCGAGGTGTAAGCTAGCGCCCGTTGTGGTGCCTTCATCCAGCGAAGGGCCACGGCTTCGTCGCCTTCGAAAACCGATTTCGCGAGCCCGAAAATGCGGGCGAAACGAAGCACTTTATCCGACTGATCCCGATCCAGCTGGCCGGCCGTTTTCCGCCGCGCGAGCGTGCTGCGGGAAATGCCGAGGCGATCCGCGAGTTCTTCGCTTGAAAGTTCCAGCAAATCCCGCAACGCCTCGAATTCAGCAAACGGCAGCCCCGACCGAATGCGCGCTACGGTTTTCTCTGCGGTTTCCGGCAGGCTGCGGGTATCGGCTTCTTGATAAACTGCCGTCGGTTCTTCGACGTGTCGCAAGGGTTTTTTTCTTTTCTTGTTCATTTGAGATCTATATTTGCCTCAAATGAACCGAAAGGCAAGTTTTATTTTTAATAAATTACGGAACAGGCGGAAGCCGAAAAAGGAATTGGAGCTACTGATTCAAGGCAATTGGAGACAAAATCGATCCAGAGGCATTATCATGATCCGCGTTTAAATGTCGGCCACAGATTACGGGTTGCTCGCGTACTCCGGGGCAACGGGATTTTTTGCGAAATAAGCTTCAAAGAGTTCACGTGCCACTGGTGCGGCGGTCGTTCCGCCGGCGTAGTTATCGAGCAGATCAGTTCCTTCGATCATCACTGAAATCGCAACTTTCGGATTGTCGATTGGCGCGAATCCGACAAACCAGGCGAGATGGAGCGTGCCGCCTTTGGCGCGGACCTGGGCGGTTCCGGTTTTTCCGGCAACAGCGACTTCGTCCATTTGTGCAAAACGGGCGGTGCCGCTTTCGGCAGCGGCAGCCATTCCTGAAAAAATGGATTCGATTTCGGAACGGGAGAGACCGATCGGTTCACTTTTGGGGAGCTGATGGAGCGGTTCGTTGCGGCGGAGGAGAGTCGGCATCGTCCGCGTTTCGCCGCGGGCGAGGGAAGCGGTAAGAGTTGCCATCTGCAGCGGGGTGACCTGAAGGAAACCTTGTCCGATCGACGTGTTGGCGGTGTCACCTGGAAACCAAGCCTGATTGTGGACCCGGCGTTTGTAATCGCGGTCGGGAACAAGCATTCGGCCGGTTTCTGCCGGAAGTTCGATCCTGGTTTTCTCGCTCAGGCCGAACCGGCGCGCTTCGGCAGCGATCGCTTCGATGCCTGTCGTTTGGGAATGTTCGTAAAAAAAGACATTGCAACTGACGCGGAGGGCTTCGGCGAGATCGACTTCGCCATGGCCGCTCCTGCGGTGACAGGGAAAAGAGCTGTTGCCGACCTGAAATCGGCCGGTGCAGTACGAGGTTGTTTCCGGTGTGATCGTTCCCGCGCGCAGGGCTGCGATCGCGGTGACCAGTTTAAAAGTCGAGCCTGGCGGATAAACGCCTTGCGTGGCCCGGTTGAGCCATCCGCCTTCTTCTTCGATTTGTTGAAAAACCGTTCTTGGAATAAACGGGCTCAGGTCGTTGAGATTGTAATCGGGTTTGCTCGCGAGCGCCAGGACTTCGCCGGTTTGAATATCGAGCATGGCAAGAGCGCCGGTTCGGACGCCGATCGCTCGTTCCGCGACTTGTTGAAGATCGACATCGATGCTCGTGACGAGATCTTCGCCTTTGACCGGCAGATGGCTTTGCACCGGTTCGCCGTAGCGGAAACCGCTCGGATCGACGACCCAGATTTCGCTTCCGGTTTTTCCGTGAAGGTGATCGTTAAAAAAATGTTCCAGTCCGGTTCGTCCGATGCTGCCGGGAAGATTGAAAGTCATCAGATTTTCTCCGGGCAAATCGGTTGCAGGAAGCTCATTGGTCGAGGAAACATAACCGATGAGATGGGCTCCCGCGGAATCGTAAGGATAATATCGGGAATTGGAGGTATGAAGCTGGATTTTGGAGTCGATCGGAATTTGCTCGAGAATCTGGGCAAACGATTCCTGGTCGAGATCGGTCAGCAGAGGAAAAGGAAGCAAAAGGCGGCGATGGTAATGTTGGTCGAGTTCCAGCGGATCGATTTGATGATTTTCACCGATCGCCTCATTGATCTCGTCGAGATAGCGTTGAACGACGGCTGCACGCGCTTCAACTTCGACTTCTGAGCAAACGCGACACGGAGCCCGGCCGCTTCTGGGGGTGCCGGCATCGCGGTAGGTTCGAACGAGATTGATGTACTCGACGCGAAATTCGCGGCGGAGTTCGGCAAGGAAAATGACGGTGGAAAATCGGGGCCGGTTCCCCACGAGAAGACGATTTTCGCGATCGTAGATGTTGCCTCGCGGGCCGGGGATGAGGATGCGACGTTGGTTTTGCTGTTTTTCCTTTTCGCTGTAGGTGTCGCTGTGAAAAAGCTGAAGTCGCGCGAGTCCGCCGAGAAGGACCAGAACGATGGCAGCTGCGAGCAAGTAAAAAATACGCAGACGTGGATCGTAATTTTTATGGCTTTCAACGACGTTCATTGGGCCTCCCGTTGCTCAGCGTCAAGATCGATGCCGATAAATGCAAGAGCTGTTTTTTGTAGGGAGAGAAACCACGGAGCAATCAGAAAAAGAGCAAATGTTGAGATGGTTCCGTCCACAAAAATGCGCTGCCAGTAGCTGCTGTTGTTGAGTTGACCTCCGATGTTGAGGAGCGTGAGGGTGAGGAAAATCGCGAGATTCATTCCGGCCGCGATCAAGGTTCCCGACCGGATATTTTCTCTCGGCAGATGTCCGCGCAAACTGAAAACGATCGTGTGGCACGTCAGCAGTAAAAAAAAGGTCTGGCCGAACGGGAGTGGATTGAGTGAATCGAGGACGAGTGCGGTGATTCCGTTTGCGATCAGCCCTTGTCGAAGCCGAAGCCGAAGCACTCCGAAGGCGAGAAGGAGGCCGCCGAGAAAAATGTGAACGGAAAAAATCGCCAGGTAGTGGTTGATTTCCGCGACGAGCGCGATCATCAGGAGATTCGCGAGCAGGACGAGTAACCAGCGGAAATCGGTATTCATGGTCTCTCTCCCTGAATCGGCAGAATGACGGCGACTTCTTTTAATTCATTTAAACGCGGATGGAGAATTACCTGGCCCGATTGGAACATTCCATCGGGAGCGAGTTCCAGAACTTGAATTTCGCCGATATAGATTCCTGCTGGAAATACGCCGCCGAGGCCGGAGGTAAGGACTTTTCGCGGTTGCCGTTCGTTGGCGGTTATGTCGGGAGGTACGAGTTCGGCGATTCCGCGTGGAGCGCGAAGGGATGGATTGATTCCGCCGCGGAAGCTGATCGGGCGGTCATCGCCTTCGAGCATTGCAGCCAGACGAATCTGCTGGCTGGAGAGGAGATCGACGACGGAACTGTTTGGATAAACTTTTCGGACGCGGCCGACGACTCCGCCGCTGAAAATGACCGGAGCACCTTCTTCAATGCCGTCGGAGGCACCTTTGCGGATGATCATCTGTTGCCACCATCCGTTGATATCGCGGCGAGCGACGCGGGCGACCTCGTAGCGGTAGCCGGGAAGGGACGGAAGATTCAGAATTTCTTCGAGGCGGGCAATTTCCCGGCGAAGCATTTCGTTTTCGTGCAACCGCGATTCGTAGGCGGCATTCAAGCGGGCGAGATCGCGGATTCCCTCGATTAGTTCCGTCTTTTTTCGGGTTCGCAACGTCCAGTAATCCTGGATGTCGCGTAGATAGGAGGCCGACAACATCGACGGCGCCTGCATTTCATAAAAACTATAATTCAGCCACGATTTGATGATCGGGGGGAGAAAGAGCCAGATCAGCAAAATCATGCCCAAGACGGCAAAAGGTCTGGTCTGGACAAAACGTTGCTTTGCCAAAGGGAATCAATTTTTTGCGGAGTTGCCGACGTGTTCGAGGACAAAGGAAAGGTCCTCCAGAACAAGCCCGGTTCCGTTGGCCACCGAACTCAGGGGATCGTCCGCGATGATCACCGGCAATCCGGTTTCATCGCTCAAAAGACGATCGAAATTTCGAACGAGCGCGCCGCCGCCGGCCAAGACAAAACCGCGATCGACCAGATCGGCAGAGAGTTCCGGAGGACAGCGTTCGAGAGCGTTGCGGACGAGTTCGACGATCGCATTGATCGTATCTGCGAGCGCTTCGCGGATCTCCTGCGAGGTGATGTGCAACGTTTTAGGCAATCCGGCGACCGAATCGCGTCCTTTGACTTCGAGCGAGAGTTCTTCCTCGAGTTCCGCGGCCGAACCGATTCTGATTTTGATCTCTTCCGCGGTCCGCTCTCCGATCAAAAGATTGTAGGCGCGCTTCATGTAATTGATGATCGCGTTGTTGATCTCATCGCCGCCGACGCGGATACTTTTTGAAAAAACGACTCCGGAGAGGGAAACGATGGCGACTTCGGTCGTACCGCCGCCGACGTCGACGATCATGTTCGCCGCCGGTTCGTCGACCGGGAGGCCGACTCCTATTGCCGCAGCCATCGGTTCTTCGAGTAAAAGAACTTCGCGCGCACCTGCATGGATGGCCGATTCGCGGACGGCCCGTTTTTCGACTTCGGTGATTCCGGAAGGAATGGCAACGACGACCCGCGGCGGCACGATCATGTTGCTGTTTACCTTTTTGATGAAATGGCGGAGCATCGCTTCGGTGATATCGAAATCGGCAATCACACCATCCTTCATCGGCCGGATGGCTTGGATATTTCCCGGAGTCCGGCCGAGCATCCGCTTCGCGTCCGCACCGACCGCCAGAACTTTTCGGGTTTGAGCGTTGATTGCCACGACGCTTGGTTCGCGCAGGACGATGCCTTTGCCTTTGGCGTAAACCAGTGTGTTAGCTGTGCCAAGGTCGATTCCGATGTCGTTGGAGAAGACTCCAAATATTTTCCGTGCCATACTATTTGCTTCCGGAGGCTGAAGAATGCGTCGCTTTTTTGGGGGCAAGCATTCGTTAGCAAATCCAATTGTCAAAAGGAATCGCCTCTACACGGGCGCCTGTCAATAGAGAGGTTTTTTCAACGACCGGTTTTTACTCGAAATTCCGGTCTTATGGAAAGAGGCCTCGCGTCCTTTTTGCTTCAGCGATCCGCCCGATGCCGAGGGTAAGGGCGGCGAGGCGCGGAGTGATTTTAAATCTTTTTTGCTGTTTCAAAACTTCTTCGCGCATCCGGTCAAGAATCGTGTAAAGGTGGTTGAAAACCTCCTGTCGCGACCAGGAAAGGTTCTGAAGATCCTGAACCCATTCGAAGTAGGAGACGATGACGCCGCCTGAATTGCAGAGGAGATCGGGAATGAGCACGAGGTCGTCGCGTCGGGCGAGAATTTCGTCGGCGCCGTTCGTCGTCGGGCCGTTGGCGGCTTCGGCCAGGATCCGGCAGTTGAGTCGCTCGGCGTTGGTGGCGGTGACGACACGTTCGAGCGCAGCCGGAATCAAAACGCTGCATTCGAGTTCAAAAAGCTCTTCGCCTGTCAACTTGTCGCCGCCGCGCCAACCGATCAGGGAACGGTTTTTCCGGATGTGATCGAAGGCGTCGGCGAGATCGAGGCCGCCTTTCCGATAATAACCGCCGGAAATATCGCTGATTGCGATGATCTTGCAGCCGTAATCGCTCAAGGCACGTGCAGCTTCGGTGCCGACATTGCCGAAACCTTGAATGGCAATCGTCGCTTCTTTAAAAGGGATTTTGAGCGATTCGAGTGTTCGCATGACAAGATAAGCGACTCCACGACCGGTTGCTTCCCGACGCCCTTCCGAACCGCCGAGTGCGATCGGTTTACCGGTGACGATTGCCGGAACGAAACTGCCGACCTGATTGGAATACGTATCCATCATCCAGGCCATTACCTTTTCGTTGGTTCCGAGATCGGGGCCGAGGATATCGGTTGTCGGGCCGATGAAGGGGATCATTTCCTGCATGTATCTTCGCGAGATCCGCTCCATTTCACCGGGACTGAGCTGGGTCGGGTCGACTCTGATACCGCCCTTGGCTCCGCCGTAAGGAAGATTTGCGAGCGCGCACTTCCAGCTCATCCACATCGAAAGCGCGGCCACTTCGCTGATATCAACATTCGGGTGGAAGCGGACGCCGCCTTTCGTCGGACCGAGAGCGAGGTGA
>DATGSL010000151.1:0-14727 GCA_035302665.1 Opitutales bacterium
CTGCGGGAACGGAATTTCTCGATACGATAACGCCGCAATTTCTTGCTGATGTGGTCAGTTGGGCGTCGATCGGGGCGCGGACGGTTGAAAGTCAGGTTCATCGCGAACTTGCGTCCGGACTTTCGATGCCGATCGGTTTCAAAAACGGAACTGGTGGAAATGTTCAGATTGCGATCGATGCAATTCGTTCCGCGCGGGCCGAGCATTGGTTCCCGTCGGTGATGAAGCAAGGAGTGACGGCGATCTTTTCCACTTCGGGCAACGAGCAGGCGCATCTGATTTTGCGTGGGGGTGCCCGGACTGGACCGAATTTTGATGCCAAGAGCGTTCGGGCGGCTGTGGCAGGGCTTGAGAAAGCTGGATTGCCGCCGTTTTTGATGATCGATTGCAGTCACGGAAACAGCGAAAAGGATTTTCGCCGTCAGCCGGTGGTTGCGCGAAATGTGGCGGAACAGATTGCGTCGGGAAGTCGCAATATTTGCGGTCTGATGCTCGAAAGTTTTCTTGTCGAGGGACGCCAGGATTTGGAGCCGGGCAAGACGTTGCGCCGGGGACAGAGTGTCACAGATGGTTGTATTTCAATTGAGGAAACCGAAACCGTTTTAGGCGAGCTTGCGCAGGCGGTACAAAAACGGAGACGATAAAAATCGTCTCCGTGATAAAAATTGCTTTGCCGCGGGGCGGCTTTTTGTCGCTGAACTTTATTCGCTTTTTGCGGTCGGTTTGCAGGCGAGCATTCGGTCGATCGAGAGGCCGCCGGCACCTTTGAGCAGGAAAGGGATCCCGATCGTCAGCAAGATCAAGGCGAATTCCATTCCTCCGCTGCTGACGAAGAAGGCGTTGCTGTGAACCTTGATGATCCCAACGGCCATAATAACGATGACGAGCGCGCCGCCGATCCGGGCGAAGAGGCCGAGAAAAAGGAGGACGCCTGCAAGCACCTCACCGGCACCGACGACGACAGCCATCGCGGAGCTAGCTCCGAAGCCGAGTCCGAGGCTGTCGAGCATCTTGGAGGTTCCCTCGACGCCGCCGCCATCGAACCAGCCGAAGAGTTTTTGAGCGCCGTGGGCCATGAAAATAAGCCCGAGAACGAGCCGGGCTGGCAGTAGTGCAAGCGAGTTGCTCGTCGCTGTCAGTTTTTGTGAAAAAGATTTCTGCATAGTTGATGCGTTTTAGTTAGAACGGTTCAATTCCGCTCAACCGGCCTTCGTGCCAGTAGAACGAATATCCGTCGGTGATTTTTTCGCCGGGAATGACGTCAAGAATGGCCGTATGCCCGTCGACGTAAACGACGGGATAAGAGAGCGGGGTATCGTGAAATTCGAAGCGGCTTTGACCGCCGTTTACGACCCGCGTGCGAAGAGCAGCATTGACCTCGTAAGCGAGGAGGACCCGGGATGGGTTTTCGATTTGTTCCAGCATGACGCCAACGCCTGATTCGTGGGTCATATATCCGGTTGTTTCCTCTACTCCGTCCGGTTTTACATTTGAATAGGCATAGGAGCTGCCGGACTCATCGTACATCACATCGTCGGAAGGGCAGTGCACGATCGGAACTTCTGCATCCGGGTGGTTCGGGACATCGAGATATGGATTGAGCGGCCGTTCCGTCGCATCGAGTGTATAAGGAGAAACCTGTCCCCGCTTTCCGGCGAGCGTCATGAAGCTGCCGTTGCCCTCATCGGGAAACCGTCCGTGATCGTGATGGTAAAGGTGGAGGGCAGCACCGATTTGGCGAAGATTGCTCAAGCAGGCTGCTTTGCGGCTGGAGTCGCGGACTTTTCCGACGACTGGAATCAGGATAGCAGCGAGGATGCCGATGATGGCGATGACTGTCAGGAGCTCGATCAGGGTAAATCCGCGGTCGGTTGTGGGACGTGCAGCGGAAATGGGGAATTCCGGATGGTTCTTGTTCATGGCTTCAGTGAAAACATTATCGTTTGTTTGTGTGGCTGTAGTTCAAAAAATCATCTTTGGTTCGATGTTCTTTGTCAATCCCGGTCAAGTGTTTTTGGATTCGGACGGTTGGTTTCCGTTGTCATTTGCAACTCCTCTCGGGAAATTTGATCCTTCTTTTTTCCTCTTTTCCCTTGACGGTGCTCTCCTTAAAGCAGTGATTTGAAGGTTTCCTTTATCGTGAAAATTACCGTATTCGTCACACCAAAAAAGAACGTGCTTGATCCGCAGGGGGCTGCCGTCAGCCACGCGATGGGCAATCTTGGCTTCCAAGGCTTGAAGAAGGTAACCATCGGCAGAGTGATTGAGATGGAGATGGATGGGGAGGACACTCCTGAGTTTCGTGAGTCGATCGATCGCATTTGCCGCGAATTGTTGAGCAATCCGGTGATTGAAGATTATCGCTACGAGTTGAACTAAGAGGTGCTGCTCCTGAAGTTTCATGCGGGGCCTGTTTGCTCAGTGCGCCGAATTTCTTTCGCTGTTAAATCTTATAAGTAAATATGAAAATCGCCGTTCTTCAATTTCCCGGATCTGGGAGCGATCGCGATACGGTCGATGTTTTTCGTCACGGATTGGGTTTGTCCGCAGAGCTCGTTTGGCACAAGGAAACGGGGTTCGGAGAGGCCGATCTCGTTGTCCTGCCGGGCGGTTTTGCTTTTGGCGATTATCTCCGCTGCGGGGCGATTGCGAGCCATTCGCCGATCATGCAGGCGGTGAAAGACCATGCGGACCGAGGTGGCTTGGTTTTGGGGATCGGGAATGGGTTTCAGATTCTGTGCGAAGCCGGTTTATTGCCTGGAGCTTTGATTGAAAACGTCTCCTTGGAGTTTCGTTCGGAAACGGTTGCATTGGAGGTGGAAAATGCGACCGAGACTTGGAAACGCTCCACTTTGGGCGAAGCCATCCGCTTGCCGGTCGCTCACGGAAAAGGAAATTATCAGGCCGACGATGTCCTTCTTCAGCGATTGGAGGAGAATCATCAGATTCTTTTTCGTTACGATGAAGGCAACTTCGCCGAGAAGGTGAATGGTTCGGTAAAGAGGATCGCCGGCATCCGCAATGAAGCGGGGACTGTTTTCGGAATGATGCCTCATCCTGAGCGGGCGATGGAGCGGTTTCATCCGAGCCAGGATGGACGAAAGGTCATCGAGGCGATTTTGCAACTTGCTTCGAGCCGCTAATTCACTGTGAAGCAGCGAAACAATTTTAAAACACGAACCGAATGTGGGCGCTGGTTTAACTGTGCGGCCACACCCGAAATTTGCTTAAAAGCTCATGTCGAATCCTGACGCCGCCCTGAATGTTCCGATCACGCCGGAACTGATTGAAAAACACGGAATCCTTCCGGAAGAATATGAGAAAATTACGGAATTTCTCGGACGCGAACCGAATCTAACCGAGCTCGGTATTTTCGGAGTTATGTGGTCGGAGCACTGTTCCTATAAAAACTCGCGATCGGTTTTAAAAACCTTTCCGGTTGAGAAAAAGGATACCTCGGCCGGATTTGGCGATGTTTTGGTGAAAGCGGGCGAGGAAAATGCCGGGGTGATCGATATCGGAGATGGCTGGGCGATCGCGTTCAAGATCGAGTCGCACAATCATCCGAGCTCCGTCGAGCCCTTTGAGGGAGCAGCTACCGGAGTTGGCGGGATCATTCGGGATATTTTCACGATGGGAGCCCGTCCGGTACTTTTGACGAATTCGCTGCGGCTCGGGCGCCTTGAATCGGAATCGGTCAAACGGACGTTTCGGGGCGTCGTTGCCGGTATCGCTCATTATGGAAACTCGATCGGTGTTCCGACGGTGGCTGGCGATATCTATTTCGACGAATCGTATGAAGAAAACCCGCTGGTCAATGCACTTTGTCTCGGACTTCTTCGTCACGATGAAATTAAGCGCGGAGCGGCGACCGGGATAGGAAATCCTGTTTATTATGTGGGAGCGCCGACCGGTCGCGATGGGCTCGGGGGCGCCAGTTTTGCTTCGCGCGATCTGTCGGATGAGGATGTCGAGGAATTTCCGGCTGTTCAGAGAGGGGATCCCTTTTTGGAAAAGTGCCTGATGGAAGCCTGTTTGGAGATGATGAATGTGCCGGGGCTTGTGGTCGGCATTCAAGATATGGGAGCGGCGGGATTGACTTGCGCGACCTGCGAAACAGCCAGCCGTGGATTTACGGGGATTGAAATCGAACTCGATCGGGTGCCTCAGCGGGATCCGGGGATGAATTCCTATGAAATCATGCTCTCGGAGAGCCAGGAGCGGATGTTGGTAATCGTCCAGAAAGGCCGCGAAAAAGAAGTGGAGGAGATTTTCGAGAAATGGGATCTCCTCGCGGTTCCTATCGGGGAAGTAAGGGAAGGCGATCAGATGGTCGTCCGCCAAGGTGGAACCGTTGTGGCTGAAATTCCTGCCCGTGCACTCACCGAAGAAGGTCCGCTCTATCAAAGAGATGCGAAGGAGCCGGCGCATTTGAAAAAAGACCGGGCCTGGAAACCGTCGTCGATTGACGATCTCGATGGAGCTTCGCTTTCGGAGGTGCTTCCGAGGATGCTCGAAGATCCGACGATCGCGTCCAAACGGTGGGTTTACCGTCAATTCGACTCGATGGGGCAAGGCAACACGGTCGTTGAACCGGGAAGCGATGCTGGCGTCGTCTGTTTGCGGCTGGATGATGGTGTTGAAAAATTTATTGCGATTACCAATGACTGCAATGGCCGCTATTGCTATCTCGATCCCTATCGGGGCGGTTTGATCGCGATGGCGGAATCGCTCCGCAATCTCGCTTGCAGTGGTGCCGTTCCGCTGGCGATGACCGATAATCTGAATTTTGGGAATCCTTACAAACCGGAGGTTTTTTACGGCTTGAAGGAGTCGGTCCGCGGGCTGGCGGAAGCTTGTTCCTTTTTTGATGTTCCGGTTGTCGGTGGAAATGTGAGTCTCTACAACGAAAGCCGGAAGGAGGCGATCGATCCAACACCAGTCGTTTCGGTTGTCGGTTTGATCGAGGATGAGGCCCATATCACCCGCCAATTTTGCCAGAATTCGAACGAATCGCTCGTTCTTCTCGGCGGTTATCCGAATGAAATCGGTGCGAGCCAATATCTCGGAATTGTTCACGGTTTGAAAACCGGTTCGGCGCCTGAGATCGATCTCAATGCCGAAAAGCTTCTCCACGATTTTGTCCGTGAACAGATTCGGGAAGGGCGGGTGGAAGCCGCGCATGATATTTCCGAAGGAGGGCTTCTGGTGACTGTGGCGGAGATGCTTTTTGGCGAGAAAACTCTCGGTGCCGACCTTCAGTTTCGTTCGCTTCCTGCGGCGACGCGGGTTGATGAAGTCTGTTTTGGGGAAAGTCAGGGCCGTGTCGTCGTAGCTGTGCCGACGGAGGAGGTGACGCCTCTTCTTAATGCTGCAAAACAGCAGGATCTTCCGGCTGTTGTGATCGGAATTGTTACGGAGGAACCGACGCTTACGATCGATATTAACGGCCGGAATGTGGAGGCTGAGTGGCAGGTGGAGGCGTTGCGTCGATCGTGGGAGAGTTCGATTGAGAAAAAAATGGCGCGTCCGGGTCTCGATGGTTGAATTTGATGGAAAGGTCGATGTTTTTAGTTTTGTCTCCCGCCTCACATTTGTTTCATGAGTGACCCGATCCAGCACGAATGCGGCATTGCGATGGTCCGGCTCTTAAAGCCGCTCGATTATTATCGCGAAAAATACGGAAGCCCGCTTTACGGCTTCGACAAACTTTTTCTCCTGATGGAGAAACAGCACAACCGCGGTCAGGACGGTGCGGGGATCGCGTCCCTGAAGTTCGATATGCCGGCAGGTTCACCCTACATGTTTCGAAAGCGAAACGTGAAGGTAAACGCGCTCGACCGGATTTTTCGCGATGCGTTGAAACGGTACGATCGGATGGTTTCTAAGGGCACGATCAATCCGCAATCGACCCAGAGTGTAAAAACTCATTTCGAATTCGGGGCGGAGATTTATCTTGGACATCTCCGTTACGGAACATTCGGCGGTTACGGTACGAGCGCGTGTCATCCATTTTTCCGTCGGAACAACTGGCCGACGAAAAATCTGATTCTGGCCGGCAATTTCAACTTAACCAATACCGACGAACTGAATCAGATGTTGATCGGGATTGGGCAACATCCGATTTTCAGCTCCGATACGCAGACTCTTCTTGAGCAAATCGGTTTTGATCTCGACGAAGATCATGATCGGATTTTCAACGAGCTTCGCGATAAGGGACTTTCGGGGGAGGAGATCGCTCAAATTATCGGTGAACAGCTGAATCCGCTGGAGATTTTAAGAAGGGCTTCGAGCAAGTGGGACGGAGGATATGCGATCGCGGGGATGATCGGAAACGGCGATATTTTTGCTTTTCGCGATCCGGGTGGGATCCGTCCGATTCATTATTTTCGGAATGATGAAGTGATCGCTTTTGCCTCTGAGCGTGTGGCGCTGATGACCGGATTTGATCTCGACGCGGGACAGGTCAACGAAGTGAAACCGGGGCATGCGGTGATCGTGAAGCGGGATGGTTCGTTCGATCAGGAAGTCTTTAAAACGCCGGTGCGGCGGACCTCCTGTACATTTGAGCGGATTTATTTTTCGCGTGGAAACGATCCCGAGATTTATCGCGAGCGGAAAGCTCTCGGAGCGGCTCTTTGCGATCAAATCCTTGAGGCGATCGATCATGATCTCGATCACACGGTCTTCAGTTTTGTTCCGAATACGGCTGAAATCGCTTATCTAGGAATGTTGGAGCGGTTGCGGTTTATCCGCCGTCAACAGGTCAAAGAGCAGATTCTCGAGGCGGCAAAACGCGAGGAAGTTACGGAGGAGCTTCTCGACGAGCTGATTTTGAACAATTGGCCGGTCGGGGAGAAAATCGCGATCAAGGACATCAAGCTGCGAACTTTTATCAGTCAGGAAAAAGGGCGCAAGGAACTTGTTTCGCACATTTACGACATCAGTTACGGCACGGTTCGGGCTGGAGTCGATTCTCTGGTTTGTCTCGACGATTCGATCGTGAGGGGAACGACTTTGCGGCGGTCGATTCTTAAAATGCTTTCGCGCTTGAAGCCGAAGAAAATCATTGTCGTTTCGACTGCGCCTCAGATTCGTTATCCTGATTGCTACGGGATCGATATGTCGGAGCTGAACGGTTTTATTGCATTTGAAGCGGCGGTGGCACTTGTTAAAGAGCGGGGGATGGAGGAACTTCTCACGGAAGTTTATGAAGAGTGCAAACGTCAGTTTCCGCTACCGGCGACCGAACAGACGAACGTCGTTTCGCGAATTTACGATTCGTTTAGTCCGGAAGAGATTTCCGCAAAGATTGCTGAATTGATCACGCCGCCGCTTCCCGATTGGGACGGAGAGGTGCAGCTGATTTATCAGGGAATTCAAAATCTCCACAAATCGCTCCCGAACCATAGCGGAGATTGGTATTTTACCGGCAAATATCCGACGCCCGGCGGTTACCGGATTCTGAACAAAGCTTATATCAATTACTTCGAAAAGCGGACCGGACGAAGCTATTGAGCAGAGGTCGAGATGCGTTCCGGAACGCCAGCCAATCGCTATGGTCAGCCCGAAGGTTCATCGAAAACTACTCAACGGCGTTTTTGAACTTCTCTTTTTGAGATCATGAAGGCACTTTGAAAAGATGAAAATGTGTATGCGGGAGGGCTGTCGGTTATTCCTGATTTTCGTTTTTTTGCTGCTGGCAGTTCCTAGCGCCTCACTTGCTTTCGATGGTGAAAAACTGCGGGCAATCGAAGCTGCGATTGAGGAAGCGATTGCCGACAAAAAGACTCCCGGAGGCGTTTTTTGGCTCGAGCGAGGAGATGCGGCTTTTCAGGTTGCGATCGGAAACCGTGCCTTGGAGCCTGAAGAGGAAGCTGCGACAATCGATACGGTTTACGATGTGGCGTCGTTGACCAAGGTCATTGCGACAACGACAGCGATTGCGATCCTCCATGAACGCGGGACACTCGATTTGGATGCGCCTGTGGTTACTTATATTCCGGAGTTTGCGGCGAATGGAAAAGAAACCGTTACGATTCAACAGCTTTTGACGCATACATCCGGTTTGCGGCCGGGAATCAGCCTTCCTTCAAGCTATGAAAATGCGGTCGAACGGGCTTGTGCGGAGGCGCTTCAGAATGAACCCGGAAAACGCTTTGTTTACAGCGATATCAATTTTATTCTGCTTGGCGAGATTGTTGCGCGGGTCAGCGGCGATTCGCTCGATGTTTTTTCGAAAAATGAAATTTTTGAGCCGCTTCGGATGAACGATACTCGATTTTTGCCCGATGCGGATCAACTGTCCCGGATTGCGCCGACGCAGAGGACAGGTGGGAAAATGCTTCGAGGAGTGGTGCACGATCCGACGGCCCGGGCGATGGGTGGGATTGCCGGTCATGCCGGCCTTTTTTCGACGGCTCCAGATTTGGCACGATTTGCCCGCATGCTTTTAAATAAGGGCGAACTCGACGGCGTCCACCTACTCAAACCGGAAACGATTGCTTTTTTCACAACCGTTCAGACGCCGGAAACGGTTCAAGGTCGGCGCGGTTTCGGCTGGGACATCGAGACGTCTTATAGCAGTCCGCGCGGGGAGCTTTTTCCGATCGGCTCTTACGGCCACACCGGTTGGACCGGTCCGTCTTTTTGGGTCGATCCTTTTTCAGAAACCTTTTGGATTTTCGTCAACAACCGCGTTCATCCGGATGGCAAAGGAAACGTCGTGCCCCTCCGGCGGGTGATCGCAACTTTGGCGGCCGAATCGATCACCGATTACGATTTTGCGAATGTTCCGGGCGCGCTTTTGCCGCAGGAGGAAGAAAATAGGGTCGATTAAGGTTTTTTTATTTTGCAAAGGATTGGTGTGGAGCTGCTTCGGGTTGACGGGTATGTTTTTGTTCCGTGCTCGATGATCCGATGAAAAGATGGTCTTTCTGATTGGCGAAACTTGCAGAACCGTTCGGATTGCTTTCCGTGTAAAAACTCTCCACGATCGCGACTTTTTAAGGAATTTGGGCACCTGTCGAATCGCTCCTGGTGAAACGGTTCATTCGTTTTAATTTTTTCAAAAATATGCTTCGAAAACTCTATCTCCGAAAGAAATCTGGATGGTTGCCGATGTTGCTGCTCGGTGCGGTTGCATGGATGGCGGGGCCGGTCGTGCTGGCGGAGCCGGTGATTCTGTTTGCGGACGATTTTTCGGTTTTCGAAGAAAATGGTGCACCTGATTCGACCAAATGGAATGCGCCTCAGGCCCAGCACCATCCGGAACGCCGGATCCATGTCGTCACTGAAGGAATTTCGGAAAAATTTGGAATCGAGGCGGGGAATGCGCTTCGCATTTACAAAAACGAACAGACGATCGAATTCGTGAATACATCGGTCACTGCGGAGGATGCCTTTTTACGAGGATCGCCGATTATAACGGTCACTTTCGATTTCTGGCACAGTTCCGAATTTCCCGGCACGATCAATCTGCGGGTTGGATCAGGAAATGTCGGAAATAGTGTGCGCGTTCACGACGTTCCCTTTAGAAATGGCAGTTTGAGCAATCTCGCGGGCATGTATGGAACCGATCAGCCGACGCGGATCGAACTTGTGATGAACAATACGGCCTTGCCGGTTATCTATGCGGATGGCGAAGTGACGCTCGCTCCCGATTCGTACGACGTGTGGATCAATCGTGTGCAGGTGATCAGCAGCCGTCAGCAAAATCGGGGCAGACTTCCGGTTGGGGAACCGTTGACCGGTCTTCAGTTTGCGAGTTTCGGAAACAATAAAGGGGAAATGTTCGTGCGTAATCTCGTTGTTTACGAAGGCGCGCATGTCGAGCCACAGGAAAAGCAGCCGCCCGTCGAAATTTTTATGGCAGTCGATGGATCTGATCAGAACGACGGATTGAGTCTCGATTCGCCGATTCGGACGATGGCGGGTGTTCAGACGCTTTTGTTGACAAAATATCCGCAGCGCGACGCCCGCATTCGGATTGCTCCGGGGCGTTATCACGAGCAGAAGGTGACCTGGAGCTATGTGCCGATCGATAGTCGGATTGTTTTTGAAGCGCTCGATCCGGATCTTCCGCGACCGATTTTCGACGGATGTGCAGAAAATGGCGAGTGCAACGGCGGGACGTGGTTTCTGCTCAGTTTCAGTGGAGGCCGCCCGAGCAATCTGGAGTTCCGGAATCTTCGGATCGAGAATTATCAAACGGCTCTTTCTTTTAACGGAAATCGCAACTCGCAGGATCTTTTCAACGGTGGAAACGTGGTTGAAGGCTGTCATTTTTATCGGATCGGAAATATTTTTAATCCGTTGCTGGATCCCTCGACCGCCGTCATTCGGCTAGTGAATTCGAAAGACAACCTCATTATTAACAACGACTTCATCGATGCGATCAACACGAGGAGCGGCGCTCTCCTTCATGCGGTTTACGTTGCGCATCTGTCGGACAGGAACTTCATTTTGCAGAACCGCTTCATCAATCATTCGGGGGATCCGGTCCGTGTGCGCGATTTCTCCAATGACAATGTGATCAACGACAATGTCTACATCCGCGCCGGTGCTGCCGGTTATTCGGAATGGTATTGCGATCAGGATGCGCGCGACGATTGCTCAAAACCGACTCCGGAATGTCCATCTTGGGGAAATGAGTTTCGGAATAATTTCTTGGTATCGCGTTACGGCGGCGGAACTATAAAGGTCTGGGAAACGCATCAGCCAGACTCGACCACCGGCTGTTCACCGCCAACTTCCGATGCGCGGCGGGTGCGCACAAGTGGAAATATAAACAGCACCACTCAGACTATCGATCTCTGGCGGCACCGCTAGTTCTCTCCGAGTGAACGGGACGATCCGGCGATTTCCGGAGATTTTGCAACTCCGGCCGGGGATAGAATCCCGAATCTGTTGAAATACGCCCTCGGCCTCGATCCGAAACGTCCCGCTTCTCAGGCAGGGATACCCGGTATGGAGATGATCAAGGGAAGTCCGCATCTGAGCTATTGGAAGAGCACAACTGCAGAAAACGTGGTGCTTTTGCTGGAAGCAACGACGAATTTGAAGAATTGGACATTGATCCATCCGGGAAATCCTTCGGGAGAACCAATTGACGATCGGGTTCGGGTGAAGGCTCATCCCACGATTGCCAGTGAGCCGCGCGCTTTTTTCCGCCTCCGAGCAGAGCGAACCGATTAAGTGTATGGTTTTTCTAACACACTGGTAAAAAGTGTGTTGTTTTTAGGTGACAAGTGAATGGCCGCCATCGACGCTTTTGTGACAGTGAACCTTCCGCTTCATCTGTGGGGTAAATCAGCCATTTATTCTTTTTTTCAGCGAATTTGGGGCAGTTCCTTTTGATTAGGGTAGCTTATTGGCCAAGTTTCGAAGCTGTTTGAACGTATGAGATTGAGATTATTGACTTGCTTTTTGCGCCAGACTTTTCGGATTGGATGGGAAAGGTGTGTTGACACCATGTGCCGGTTTCGACACATTCTGGTAAAAGAGTTTTAAGGCACTCAACGATCTCTTTCCGTCCAGCGAGCTGCGGCTCACAACGACTCGGATTTTAAAAAAGTCGGTCCGGTTCTCATAACTTCCTATACAAGACCAGCTTCCAACAGGATTACAACTCAACGAACAATGAAAACAAAAATTTCAGCAAGAGGCTTTACCTTAATCGAGCTGCTTACCGTCATCGCGATCATCGGAATTCTCGCGTCGATCCTGATTCCGGTGGTTGGCGCCGTCCGGGAAAGCGCCCGGGCATCCAAATGCACGTCGAATATGCGGCAGATTGCGCAGGCGATTTTGATGTATGCTTCTGAGAACGGCGGAAACGCGCCGGCCGGTCGCGATGACAACCGACATGAACGCGAAGAAGGTTCTGGAAATACAAGTATCGCGAGTACGTTTCACTACGCGGTTTGGCCCTACCTCTATGATGATAGTGAGCTTATAACCGCTAGAGATGTGAATACAGTTTACGGCACAAGTCGGACGGAAAACGTCTTTCAGTGCCCGACGCGCTACAGCCAATATCCGACGGCTTCGGACGCACCAGCGGAGATTTTTGTAAGCCGAACACCTGAGTCCTTCTCCTCGGCTCGTTACCATTATGCTCTTAATGCGATGCCGGCGCCGGCACGGGATCCGCGGGCTGCCGCTTCGGTTGATATGATGGAGAATTCCTCCCAGACTGTTTCCGTCGTTGAGAGTTATTATTGGTACGAAATCGAACGCACCTACTACAATCAGTTCGGAGTGGTTCCTCATAATGATGCCGCTAACTTTGCCTTCTACGACGGTCACGTCGAGCGTCTGAACCGGAATGATATTCCGGCGCAATCTGATGCGCGGGATAGTGTATTCTGGTCTGGTAACAACGGAAAAGACTGAGGGTTCTTTTGGTTTTTTAGTTTCAAAAGCGCAGCGGCAAAGCCCGCTGCGCTTTTTTATTGCCCGGCCCGATTTTTGCCCATTAACTTGGTGAAAATGTCTTCTTAACCTCAATCTCCGTTTTTGAAACTCAAAAACACTCTAAAAAGTACCCAGTCATGAAAACGAAAAACTCTGCGCGAGCGTTTACCTTAATTGAGCTGCTGACTGTCATTGCCATTATCGGAATTCTCGCGGCGATCCTGATTCCAGTGGTCGGCGCGGTTCGGGAAAATGCACGGGCGGCAAAATGCGCTTCCAATATGCGCCAAATGGGACAGGCAGTTCACGCGTATGCCGCAGATAATCACGGTTATGCGCCGCCGGGGTTTGATGAGAGGCGGCGCGCTGCCCCCGGCGGGCCAACGACCGTTCCCGGTACTTTTATTGGGAGTTTGTGGCCCTACACAGTGGAAGAACCGGAACTGGGCCCTACTGATGCGAATCGGTACGCGCAGAACAGCGCGCCGGAACCGAATATTTTCCAGTGTCCGACGCTTTACGCAAATTATCTAAATGCCTCTTTTGCACCAGCTCACGTTTTTTACAGTGGAGTAGCGAATTCGAGTACGAGCGGAACCGGTTATTCATATTCTTGGAACAATCAGGCACTCCCGCCGGGAGATCCTCAATCGAACCAGCGCGTAAACTTGGATTCGATGACTACCTCAACCCAGACTGTCGCGGTCGTTGAGAGCTTTTATTGGAATACAGGCGGTGGCGGCATAAGCGGTGGGAGCTTTTATCGCCAGTTTGGAACGGTCCCTCATAATGAGGCGGCGAATTTTCTCTATTATGACGGACATGTGGAGCGTTTAGGCCGCACTGCAATTCCGCCCAATGATGATAAAGGTCATGACAGGGCCATTTTTTGGTGGGGCGATAACGCGACGAACTGATGCTTTCCAGATTTTTGATTTTATCTCCTCTCAGTTCTCCCTATTTGGTGGTTTACTAAAAGGTACAATCTCAACAGCCCATGAAAGTGAAAACCCAATCCAATAATGCCTTCACCCTCATTGAGCTGCTGACTGTCATCGCCATTATCGGAATTCTCGCGGCGATCCTGATTCCAGTAGTCGGCGCCGTCCGGGAAAATGCACGGGCGGCCAAATGCACTTCCAATATGAGGCAGCTCGGTCAGGGCATTCATATGTATGCCCAGGAAAATGGCGGTCGCGTTCCTCCGGCTAATAATCGTGAAGCCCATCGCCGGGCAATCAACGATCCAAACGCCACAAACACGGGCATGCACTCAACCTTTCACGGCAGCATTTGGACTTATGTTTTTGAGGGCGAGAGACTTACTTCTGAAAAAATTCGAAACGTGGCCAAGGAACCGAGCATTTATCATTGCCCGACGGTCTATGGAACCTACGGAAACGCCAGCGCGGCACCGGCTGAGATTTTTTACAGCGGTCAGGCGAATGACAATCAATATGGAACCTACTCCTACGCAATGGCCAATCAGGCAGCACCGGGCACCAGTCAATTTGAAGCGGCGAGTCTCGATTCTCTGTCGACGTCGACGATGACTGTAATGGTTGTTGAGAGCTTTTACTGGAATACGGGAACAAACGGGGCGTTTTACCAGAGTCTCGGACTCGTTCCGCACAACGGATCAGCGAATTTTCTCTTTTACGACGGGCATGTGGCCCGGCATAGCCGCAATCAGATTCCCGATATCACCGATCGCAGCCAGGTTTTCTGGTACGGAGATAATGCAACGAACTGATTGCTAATCTGGAGTTTGAACAACCAAGTTGCCGAAAGTTCGGGACGCTTTTCGGGTTCGTTGGAACATTTTACCTATATTCGACCAGACGGTAAAAGGCACGGGTTCGATTGTTGATCGGATCGGGAAGTTCGATGGTTTCACCGGTTCCGGGGATCCATTCCTTGATCGTTGTCCAACTGTCGGGAGCGAGGGTTGTTGAAACTTGAAGATCGTACATCAGATTCAGGCGACTGGTAAACGAGAGTCTTGCTTCGTCGTTTTCCAGTCGGATCGAGAGTTGGGGCGGCGGTTGAGCGTTGAAGATGACGGTTATCGGCTGACTCGGTGAGAAGAGCGAGGTTTCATCGACCGCCCGAAAAATAATTTCGTAGGTGCCCGGTTTGTCCATGGTAAAGGCGCGTCCATGGATGTGTCCGCTGCCATTTGGGTATTCATAGACGACCAATGACGGCGCATCTTCTCCGGTTTCCGTTCGAGACCAATCGGTGGGCCGTGTCCAGGTAGGAGAATCGGCGCCGGTTTCCCAGAAGGAAAAATTGCCACCGGCAGGTCCG
>DATGSL010000152.1:0-2469 GCA_035302665.1 Opitutales bacterium
GGATCGTTTTGGAGAATCCGAACGCAAAACTCCATCTTTACGGAAAAAAGGAGGCTCGGCCGGGGCGAAAGATGGGACATTTCACGGTTCTCGCCGACGATGTCGAGACCGCCCTAAAAGAGGTGCAAGCAATCAAACAAAAGCTGGTTGACGCGGCTCGATTGTAAAAAAGTCGGCCGCCGCGCGTGACGCCGATCCTCAGCTCAAGCTTTTTGCTGCTGCCAGATTTTCCGGATAAACCCAATCGGTTTGGCGGATTTTGAGGCCGCGTGCCAAATCCCGTGCAAGAAGCGGACCTTCGTAGATCAAACCGGTATAAATTTGCACGAGCGAAGCGCCGGCATCGAGTTTTTCGGCAGCATCTATCGGATCGAAAATACCTCCGACACCAATGATCGGTAATTTTCGGTTCGTGGCCCGGCTGATGTAATTGACAATATCGGTCGATCTTTTGCGCACAGGCAGACCGCTCAAACCGCCCTCCTGCCCTGCTTCCGCAAGTTTTCCGGGACGTGCGAGAGTGGTATTCGTTGCGATGATTCCGCTGACGCCGAGATCGAGAATTATTTCGAGAACGGCGTCGATCTGGCGAAACGTTAGATCGGGAGCGATTTTGACGAGCATCGGAACCGGTTTTTCGCCGAGCTTCGCCGCGCGATCCGTGTTTGCCGTCAGAAGCGTTTGCAGCAATTCCTCCAATCGGGATTCTTCCTGAAGCGTGCGAAGATCAGGCGTATTCGGACTGCTGATATTGATCGTAAAATAGTCGGCAAAATCGGCCAACAGCTCGAAAGAACGACGGTAATCGTCTGGTGCATCATCGAGGGAAACCGATTTGGACTTTCCGATATTGATCCCCAAAGGACCTGACGGTTCTCCCTTTTTGAACTGTTCGGCGAGACGTTGAGCGATCTCTTCGGCTCCGTCGTTGTTGAATCCCATCCGGTTGATCAGCGCTTTTTCTTCGGGATAGCGAAAAATTCTCGGGCGCGGATTTCCGGGTTGTTTTTCAAAGGTGATGGTTCCGATTTCGACATGTCCAAAACCGAGGCCGAAAAGGGCCGGCCAGAAAGCGGCATTTTTATCGAAACCGGCGGCTAATCCGACAGCGTTGGGAAAGCGAAGACCGAAAAGCTCGACCGGCTCCATTCCGCTTGTAGAGCCGTTTCTGGCTGAAAACCAGCGACAGAGTCTTCGGTGGCGACTTGCGGAAGTGAGCGCCTTGGCGACCTTCTCGTGAGCCTCCTCCGGATCGAGGCGCAACATCCTTGGTAGAATCCCTTTTTGATACGCAATTCCCATCGTTTTTTCATCATTGAGAGACTCTTTGAAAAGGGCAAGAAGGGAGCGAAAATGCGAAAAATAAATTTCCTAGGTTGACTACAGCAAAAATGAGGCTTTCTGGTGATGCTTAGAACGACATAACGATCATTTTTCCTATGGCTAGAAAATCACCTAAACTTGATTGGTGCATCGTCCGACTCGGCGAAGATATGAATTGGTGGGTTCAGGAAATCAGCGACAAGATCCAATGGGATCTCGATGGCCTGAGTATTATCGATCCGCGCCAAGTGGCACATATCATCGACCTGCTCGAGCCGCTCCACGACTACGGCTTCGATCCCGACATCTTCGAATCGGCATTTTATGCTTTCCGGATCAGCGAGAATCTCGGCGATGGCCGGGTAAAGCTCACCCGGAGCCGCGATACGCTCCTCGATACCGAAGAACAACTTTTTGCTCTTCCGGACATCCTGGATGACGCGACCGGTCCTTACGCAGACTTTATCGATCATATTTCAAATCTTCGGATCCAGTTGCTCAACGATTCGATCGATTTCAAACAGGAGCTGACTCTCGACGAACTCGAAGAAGAGATTCGCGATGAAGAAAACAACAGCTTCATTGAAGGGCGCGCCGTTCACACGTTTACCGAAATCTCGGCGATTCTCGACTACGTGCCGGCCGGATTCGAACTCGACGATGATGACGAGGACGAAGAAAGCGATGAGGATGATGTCGATGATGTCTTGCCCGATCTCGACGTGCCGATCGATGAGGAGACTCTTCAGGAAGACGAAACGATGCGTTGGGATGACGACGATGAGGAAGAGGACGAAGAGGATGAGGACGGAATGGGAACCAATTTGGACGACGACGACCTCGCCGACGATGAGCAGAAAGCTCCCCGCCGTTCAGGAAAACGCTCCTGACTAAAAAACGGTTCTTAAAAACCTTTTAACAGGCCGGTAGTTTTTTTAGCTACCGGCTCTTTTTTAAAAAACTTCCGAAAGATCTCAATCTTCGACCGGTGGAACGGTCGGCTGATCGGAATTTTGTTCCGCTTCGGAATCGGTTTGCCAAAAATAATGACCGCGCCGGGAGCGATCCTCATAAATAGCAACGGCTGCGACCGTAAAAAGAAGAATGAGCCATACGATCAGACGCTTCCGGCTTTTTGAACGGTCT
>DATGSL010000153.1:0-2553 GCA_035302665.1 Opitutales bacterium
AAGGAAAACGCAGTCAATTTCCTCAAAGGTCAGGTCATGAAAGCGAGCCGCGGAAAGGCAAATCCGCAGATCGTTGACCAAATTCTCCACGAAAAGTTAAACGCGATGAAAGGTTAACTCGAACGATTCGGCTTGTGTGCACCAGGGAAAGTAAGAGCGAGGGCTTCACTCCTTTTCTTCAATTCAGGCCTTTTCCTCAAAGAAACGGCTAAAGCCGTCACTCTTACGATCGATGTCCTTAATGAGAAACTTACATGGGTGCTTCTTGAAACATGTATTGCACCCTTTAAGTGAACAAATATCTCATGAGGTCTATTTCATAATCTGTTGATTTAGTGCTTATTAGAGTTTATTAGTGGTTTCTCAACTGCGTTGTTTTAGGTTAATAGAAATGAACGAAAATTATTTGAATGAACTTTTTGCCCTGAAGGGGAAAACAGCGGTCGTCATCGGCGGCACCGGCGAACTTTGCGGCGCGATGGCCGAAGGTCTGGCGAAAGCCGGCGTCGAGATTGCGCTCGTTGGCCGCAGTCAGGAGAAGGCCGACGTGCGTTTGGCTCGGATTCGCGAGGGCGGAGGAAGCGGATATTTCATCGCCTCCGACGTCACCACTCGCGAAAGTCTCGAATCGCTGCGCGATCAGGTTCTCCAGCGTTCGGGAAAAATCGATATCTTGATCAACGGAGCCGGGATCAATGCCGCGACACCTTTTCTTGAAATTCCGGAAGACGAGTTCAACCAGATCGTCGAGGTAAATCTCAAGTCGGTCGTCCTCGCCTGTCAGGTTTTCGGCAGCCATTTTCTCGAGAAAAACCAGCCAGCCTCGATCATCAATATCGGCTCGATGTCGGGCGTGATTCCGCTTTCGCGTGTCTTTACCTATTCAATGACGAAGGCAGCAGTTCACAATCTTTCGAAAAACCTCGCGCGCGAATGGGCAACGAAGAAAATCCGGGTCAATACGATCGTTCCCGGCTTTTTCCCGGCCGAGCAGAACCGAAAAGTTCTGACGCCTGAGCGCGTGGAAAGCATTATGGGCCACACCCCGATGAACCGTTTTGGCGAAGCTCAGGAACTCGTCGGCGCGACGTTGCTCCTCGCCTCGGAGGGCGCCGGATCGTTCATAACCGGAGCTGAAATCATCGTCGACGGTGGGTATTCCTCCATGACGATTTAGATTTAAGTATCTTCAGGCTTTGTTTGGAGATAAAGCTATCCGCTCGTACCGAAATGCGAAGCGGATAAGCTGCTCGTGTCTTTTGTAGCGATGAAGCCACGCATTCATCGACCGCGTCATTTCTGCTTTTCGAAAATCGTCTCGGAAGATTCGCTTCACTCTAGCTGCGAATAAAATGGGGACAGGAATGTCCCCCCGCCGTTCGGGGAACCTCTTTATCCGCTACTGCCGGACTCTTTCCGCATTTGACCCCTGAGCTGTGCCTTCGATACTTTGCGAAGCGAATCGTGGAATATCTTAGGAACAGCTGCGCTCTATGAAAACGTTTATCACCGATCATTTTCTCCTGCAATCGGATCTGGCTCGCGAACTTTACCATCACCACGCGAGCCAGGAACCGATTCTCGACTATCACTGTCATTTGCCGCCGCAGGAGGTGGCCGAGGACAAACAGTTTCGCAATCTCTACGAGATCTGGCTCGCCGGCGACCATTATAAATGGCGGGCGATGCGCGCGAATGGAATTTCGGAAAAATATTGCACCGGCGACGCTTCCGATTACGAAAAATTCTGCGCCTGGGCCCGAACGGTTCCCAAAACCGTCCGCAATCCGCTTTATCATTGGACGCATCTTGAGCTGAAACGCTTTTTCGGAATCGATGAATTGCTCGATGAATCGACGGCTCCGCGGATCTGGGAAGAGGCGAATGAAAAACTCGCTTCCCCGGAGATGAGCGCCCGAGGAATTCTTCAAAAAAACCGCGTGAAGGTCGTTTGCACGACCGATGATCCGGTCGATTTGCTCGAACATCATCAAAAACTCCGATCCGAGACTGGAAGTTCGACGAAAATGTATCCGACTTTTCGTCCGGACAAAGCGCTGGCGATCGAATCGCCCGAGGCCTTTAACGAGTGGGTTTCGGCGCTCGAAACGGTCAGCGGCATCCGTTGCGAAACATTTGACCGATTTCTCGATGCTCTTCGTCAACGGCACGATTTTTTCCACTCGCTCGGAGGACGTCTTTCCGACCACGGGCTGGAACGGTGCAGTTTCGAACCGTGCACCTTGGAAGAAGCGGCGCAGATTTACAAATCGGTGCAAGGTGGAGAGGTTCCCGACGAAATTTCGGTCGAAAAATACAAAACCTTCTTGATGGTCTTTTTCGGCCGTCTCGATGCGGCCAAAGGTTGGACCAAACAACTCCATCTCGGCGCCCAGCGAAACAACAACACGCGGATGTTTCGCAGCGTCGGACCCGATACCGGTTTTGACTCGATCAATGATCTTCCGCAGGCCTGCACTTTAGCTGGATATCTCGATCTGCTCGATCAGACCGATGAGCTTCCGAAAACGATCCTCTACAATCTGAATCCGG
>DATGSL010000154.1:0-4280 GCA_035302665.1 Opitutales bacterium
GAAAGCAGAAAATCAGCCGTTCCGTCCGAGACCCTAATATTCACCTGCACACACTGCGTCGAAACGCCAAAGCCAGCCCCGAGCGGAATGCCGAGTTGCGTCGATGCCTCCTGAAGATTTTCAAAATACGGCTTTTCGCTCAGCTGCAAGCCGCCTTGCCGATCGAGAGCCGCCATCTCGCTTTCACCAAGCCCCGACCAGATCCGCAAAACAGCTGGATCCGCGGTGTTGATATTGATCGTGTTGAAATTGTAGAGCGAAACGAGCGACGTAAACCGATAAAAAAGCGCGTTCGGATCACCATTTTCATTAAAAAAAGTTTCACGAAATCCGGCGATTGCCGACAGCTCGTAATAGCTGTTCAACGGCCGATACGGCGGACGATACGGAATCGTAGCACGCTCATAATCCCGATCGTGCGCGTCAAAGGAATTTTGCGCCTCTCCGAAGTTGACCCAGGAACGAAGAGCGCTCGTCAATTCCTGCGAGGCAATATCATCGAAGCCGAGAACCTCAAAAAGCCGCAACATCTGCTCTTCATTCGCGACCGCAAGCGGGATTTTTCCCATCTCATCAACGAATTCGATATCGACCGTGATCCGGTCCGGAAACTCAACTCCAGCAAGCGCAAAGGGATCTCCCCAACCTTGTTCCGGTGCGTAAAGCTCGCGATCCAAGCGCTCGACATTGAACATAATCGCCGCAGCCGTTTCGAGCGCCGAATAAGCCTCCATTCGCAATTCATCCCGTTTCAGATAAACCGCTTCTCCCATGATCTCCGAAAAGGCTTTTTCAATAAAAACCGTCAAGGCAAAGGCCGCCAAGGTCACCAAAAAAAGGGTGAGCAAAAGCACGGAGCCTTGTTTGCGGTTATGAATCATCTGAAAGTGCATCAAAAAATAGCGACGGAACCGGTGGCGTGCGGAAAGGTAAGAACGCTTTCCCTGATCATTCCATCATATTCAAATCGCATCCGAAGACGGGTCGGCAACAGCGGCTCCCCATTTTCATCATCCTGAAATCCTGCCAAAGTTTCCCAACGATCGGTCTCCGGGTCATAATAGTCATAAACCATCGCGGTCGCAAAAGGTGTCAAAAGCGTGCTTCGAGGCGCCCGATCCTCAAAATCGATTTCAAGCCGCGAATGCCACAGCAAAAAAAGGCCATCGCTCTCAAGCTTCAGATAACAAACGACAAGCGGAAGCGGTCGATCCGGCCACACAAGAAAGGCAGGCCCGTTCATCAATTCGAATGTAATCAACGATTCGTCAAAACGGCCGACTCCGGGCGGTTGAGTTAAAATAACCCGCCCGCCGCCCGATCCGTCGTCGGCAGCGATGCTTTGATCGATCGTGCTTTGAAGAAAACGAGTGACGTTGCGGACGTGCTGTTCAAAAAGTCGATCCTCCGCCCCACGTCCCCAAAGTTCTCCCATCGAGAAAATAAAAAAAGTCGTCGCGACGAGGATCGTTCCGGTCAACATCAGCGCCAGAAGAACCTCGAGCATCGTGAAGGCCTTTTTCCCGGAGAGCTGGAGCTTTCTTCCTTTACCTGTCTGTCCGCCTTCGGTCATCACCATTGCCGATAATTCTGATAGGCTTCGAGCCGTTGCTGCATCTGCTCGCGCAGATTGTTATTTTCCGCCGGGTCCGACCAGCTCGGGCGGAAAAGATAAAACTGCTGGGCATCCTGTTGAGCTAAATCCGAATTGTGCGGCCGATATTCGATCTCGACCGTGACGAGAAACAAATCGGGAGTCGGTGCCGGATCGATATGCGCGCGCCAAAAAATCCGTCCGAGATAAAAACCTTCGACCTCCCCGCCCCGCTCCAACTCCTCGCGATCAGGTTGTTGCAAAATCATCGAACGGACCATCCGCAGATCCTCTTCCCGCCCCTCGTTCTGCCGGACCATTTCGTAACCGTTGAGTACGTTTAGATAAGCGGCGCCGAGAACGACCGCCGAAAGCGAAAATAGCATCAGCGCGAGCAAAACTTCCACCAAGGTGAAAGCAGCGGAAGAACGTCGGTCACTTTGAGGCTGCATGAGGAATCATCTGATCGAGGAAAGGCGGTTGAAGCTCTTTCATTCCGGTCTATTCATCAACGTCAGAAAAGAAATTACTTTTTTTCCGCACAATCGGGTCGAATAGTTCAGGCGAAGAACCCCAACTATTCAAGGGATAAGAAACACCGGAAACCGCAAAGAGTTCCTTCAACAGGAAAATGCACTGGAAAGATCGGAACGATTCCCATTCCTGCCCCACTTGCTCGCTTGCCAGCGAACCGATTTTCGCCGATAGAATGGATCCATCGACTTTCTGAGATCCATTGGACTGGAGAAGTTCCAGCAATTTCTCCTGCAGCAATCGACCCGGACGCGGTTCGATTTGCTCACACCTGCCTGCATCCTACTCCTCGGCATCTCCGGCGTCTTCCTGATCTACAGCGCCCAGCTCTACACCGGCCGCTCCCAATATATCATGCAGATCGTTTGGCTCTTCGTCGGGGCGGGCGTTTACGTGACCGCGAGCATGATCGATTACAAATTCTACCTCAAACACTCGCATTGGGTGCTTTTCGGTGCGATTATCTTATTGTTGCTTCTTCACACGCCGCTCGGTGAGGAACGGTTCGGCGCGCGGCGGTGGATCAACCTTCGATTTTTTTCATTTCAACCATCGGAAGCCGCGAAGCTAGGCACCCTGATCGCAGTCGCCAGCCTTCTGGCCCGTTCAAAAGTGCGAACAACGCGCCAATCGCTGCAGGTGCTTGTCCGGGTCGGCTTGATAATCTCCGTGCCAATGTTGTTGATTTTTGCACAACCTGATCTAGGGTCGGCGCTTGTCATCCCCCCAATGGTATTTGCACTTCTATACGTCTCACAGCTTCCAAAGTCCTTTTTTGCAATAGCAATCGGCTTGTTTATGCTCTTCGTGGCGTTGATCGGATTTGACATTTACCGTTACAACAAATTTCTGGATGAGAAAAACCTCACTCCAACCTCCCAAACCGGAATCTTTGAAAAACATTCATGGGTTCCGCTGCGGGATTATCAAAGAAACCGGATCCTCTCTTTCGTAGCGCCTGCGAAAGTGGATCCGCTCGGGATCGGCTGGAATCTTAGCCAATCCCTGATCTCGGTCGGTTCAGGTGGACTGACCGGCAAAGGCTGGCGGGAGGGCACCCAGGCAAAATTGGGCTACCTGCCGCGAGCCGTGGCGCATAACGATTTTATCTTCTCGGTTCTTGCCGAGGAGAAAGGTTTTTTGGGAAGCAGCTTTGTAATCGCGCTTTATGGCGTGATCCTTTGCAACGGAATACGCATCGCCGGAATAGCCAAGGACCGATTCGGAACCTTGCTGGCCCTCGGGGCCACGATCATTCTCAGCGTGCACGTTCTTGTAAACATTGGCATGACGATCGGATTGATGCCGATTACCGGGCTCCCGCTTCCATTCTTAAGCTATGGAGGCTCTTTTCTTCTGAGCTGCTGCTTATTGCAGGGGCTCATCCAAAGCGTTTACCGACACCGGAAAGAAATATGAATTTTTCCGTCATGAGAAAATTTTTCACTATCGCTCGCAACAAGCGCCCACCCCGAACGGATGAAAAGAGCCCTGCAACACCAGGGAGAAATCCGAAAAATGAACGACGAATCAACACAAACGAATAAAAATGATGTCAGCGATCGATATATTTCAGAACTGCAGGGACCGCCCAAAGAGGAAATCCTCGAAGCCGTCCCGACAGATCAATTGAAAAAGGAAGCTATGGCCCGCGCCAAAAAGCGACCGATCCTGAAAAAATTGGCCGAAAGATTCCGCAACGAACGGAAAAGTTTCCGCGAACTGATCATCAATTCAGAACCGCTCGAACGACGCGTCGCTCTTCTCGTCGACGGCGTCCTCGAAAACTTCGAAATGGAACGACGCCGGGAGGACCGGATCGTCGGCAGCATTTTTAAAGGACACATCCAAAACCTCGACCCAGGCCTCAAAGCCGCCTTCGTCGATGTCGGACTCCCCAAAAATGCGTTTCTTCATTACTGGGATATTCTCCCGGGCGCCAGCGACTCCTCCATCGAGGTCGTCCGCATCAACCGCCCACAGGCAAAAAAGAAGAAAGCGCCGACCATCAAGGACATCCCTTCGCTCTACCCGATCGGCACCGAAATCGTCGTTCAGGTAACAAAGGGATCGATCGGCACCAAAGGCCCCCGCACGACCACCAACCTCGCCATTCCCGGCCGGTTTCTGGTCCTGATGCCTTTTTCCGACC
>DATGSL010000155.1:0-3442 GCA_035302665.1 Opitutales bacterium
TGGCCGCGGCCGATCGAAGTATGGGTGCGAACCCATTTGGCAGCTTGAAAGGTTCTTTGAAAAAGCCGGTTCAAAAGTGGACCGACCGTTTTTCGTTGGCCTGCGATGGAATAGGCATCCTTGACTTGGCCGAGAATCTCAGTTTCGCCGACGACTAGGGAATCGAGACCGGCTGCAACCGCAAAAAGATGTCGGACGGCTTCGCTGTTGTGTCGACGAAAACCGTAACGATCGAAGGCATCGGACGATAATTCCTGAAGCTGGCAGAATCGTTGTTCCAAGGCGTTGATGCTGCTTTCGTCGGCGGCAACTGCATAGATTTCTGTGCGGTTGCAGGTGCTTAGCAAGGCGACCTCTGACACGCCCGGAACCGCCTTTAGCTGGTGATAGGCAGCCGTCAGCTCTGCGTCGGAAAGCGAAAACTTTTCCCGGATTTCAATCGGAGCTGTGTGATGGCTGGCTCCGAGTGTAATGAGAATTCCTTTTTTTTGCTGCATCTTGCCTATCTGAGGAGAAGGCTGATTGACGCGGTCGTTTGAAACGAGCTGCTTGCTACCGGCCATATTGAGGCGAGCGTAATGAGGAATAGAAGAATACAAGTCCATGCCAACGTGTGAGCGACGACCCTTCGCTGCAGGCGAAGGCTTGCTAAAATCAGATAGGCGATCCAGATAGCGATCGTCACAGTTAGTTTCGGCCAATTGACCGAATCGAGATTTTTAAACCAGTAAAACGAGCCGAGTATCAACGAAAAAGTGAGAATGATGACACCGGTCGTCAGTAGTCGGAGAATCATCTGGTCGAGTTGCAGAATCGACGGCAGAAAAGGGGAGAGTCCCTTCATTTTTTTCCGCTTCAAGCTGTTATTCTGCACCAGATACATGATGCAGGTAAGAGCGAGTATCGCGAAAATGCCGTAACTGAAAATCGCGAGCGAGGCGTGAAGTTCGATCCAGAGATTTGGACCGAAAACGTGAGCCTTTCGCTCGCCGTCCCAGTCGATGACCGAAAGGGAGACGAGTCCGAGAACTGCGGCCAACCCCGATGCGAAAAAACCGAGCAGACTCATCCGGAAGACCGGACCGACGGCCATGTACAGCAATACGAGCGACCAGACGACAAATTGTGTGATCTCAAAGGTATTGCCGAGCGGACAGCTTCCGACTTCGAGCCCACGGGCGTAAAGGCCGATGGTTTGCAGAACGAAACCAGCCAAAACGATTGCGAAAAGTTTAGCTTGGGAAGGCCGCTTGCCGCGCAGCAGCGCCGTCAGGCCGAAGAGGAAACCGAGCGTGTAAAGCAAGGTTCCCGCCCAAAGCCACGAACGGTCGCTCAAAATGAAATATTCGGCCATGCACGTTCACTATGAGATTTTGAGAAGGTCTGTCAAAACCGCACAACCCCATTTTTACTCCTTCTTCATCGATCGGATGTTGGGAAAAGGGCCTTCGATCGGAAGCTCGGTTAGCAACGTCTTGATTATCAGCTTTCCTGAGAACCGTTGGATTCTTTTTCTAAAAAAGCATTTGAACCGGACGCCCGATCGGTCTGTTATCGTCCTTTATTTATGCAGTTACACGGCCCCAAGCGAGTCTATAACGCTTCGGCTCTCGAGTTTTGGTTTGATCAACTGACCCGTAGCTGGGAGCCGCACTTTTCCGGCGAAACGCTGAAAAAGGGCAGGCGACTTTATCGCGACGGAATGATCCGCGGGATCGAACTCAGCGAGCGGGACGCGATCATCCATTCGAAGCTCGAAGGCCGGGAGGTTTATGCGGTCATCGAATGGCAGGATGGCAAACCGACGACACGGGCATCGGTCGAGGAAACGTCCTTGGGGCGGGCTTTGGCGGTCGCCGGACTCTACGAGATCGAGGAGATGGTCGTCGACGAGATATCGCCGTTGCCTGCGGGAGGGGCGGAGGAGGAAGAAGACGAGAAGATTGACGAACAGCCGAAAAAACCGAAGAAAAAGCTTCAACAAGGTCGGCCACTCCATCTTGTTTTTCAGGCCGAACCGGAAGGATTATCTTTTAAAGCGGAATGGGTCGGTGAGGATGGCGAGCGGGTTCCGGCGCTCGCTCCCGGCGATAAGCAAAATTTACTTCCCGAGGAAAGAGGGCGGATCATCCGGCTGACTTCCCTTGCGCGGCGCGGAGATTTTCAGTTTTCCCAGAAATCTCATCGCTATCTTTTGCGAGATCTCGGCCGGATTCCCGGTTTTCTTAAACAGGAACTTCAGCCGTGGCGGAAATTCTTTAAAATTGAGCTCGATTCATCGGTTCAGAATTTAACGAAAGGTGTCCGGGAGGTTGTTGTCGAAGCACATGCCTCTTCGCGCACAAGCGGCGATCTGAATCTCGAGTGGATCTTCCGGACCGGTGAGAAACGTTTTTCGCGTGCGGAAGCCGACAAGCTTTTGAAGAGAAAAGGGGATCTTTTTCTTTCGCCTGAAGCCGGGTTGGTTCAATTGAGTCCGGAAAAAGTCGAAGCTGTTCGGGAATGGCAGCAGCAGGTTTCACCAAGAAAAGGCGAAACGGTTCCGAGATACATGCTTTTGTCGCTTTTTACCGAAAATCGGATTGAACTGCAAATCGACGACGAACTCGACGAGTGGCGGCAGAAACTGCTTACGCCGCCCGAACCGATGCGGGCTTTGCCGAAGTTTTTGAGGAATTATCAGCGCGAAGGGGTTGAGTGGATGGCGCATTTGTTCGATGTCGACTGTCACGCGCTTTTGGCTGATGAGATGGGACTCGGAAAAACGGTTCAGGTTATTTCTCTTTTTGCGGCGCGGCCGACGGCGGAGAAAAAGCATCTGGTCGTCGCTCCGGCGAGCGTGATACCGGTTTGGGAAAAGGAATTGGCGCGCTTTTATCCGGAAATGAAGGTCCATATCCTGCGGAGCGGTTCGACCTTCGCAGAGGAGGGAAGCGATGGGGTTTGGCTCGCCAGTTACACGCAGTTGCGCCGGCATAGCGATCTTTTGGCGGAAACGAAATTCGGCTATGCCGTTCTCGATGAAGGGCAGATGATCAAGAACCCGACCGCGAAAATCACCCGTGCCTGTTTTTCGATTTGGGCGCGTCACCGGCTGGTTCTGACCGGGACGCCGCTCGAGAATCGTCGGCTCGATCTTTGGTCTCTTTTTCATTTCTTGATGCCGAACCTCCTCGGAACCCGTTCGGCTTTTGAAAAAGCAGCTACCGTCGATCCGGAGAAATTTCTGCACGGATTGCGCGCGCAACTGGCGCCCTTTGTTTTGCGACGGACGAAACAAAAAGTTGCGAAAGAGTTGCCGCCGAAAATCGAAGTGGTGCTAGCGTCGCCGCTTACCTCTCGTCAAAAGGACGAATATGTGCGGATTTGTCGGGAAGGCCTCAACCGGCTCGGTGAGGATTTGCCTGAAACGATGCGCAAGGAATCGTTCGGTGTCCTTTCG
>DATGSL010000156.1:0-2464 GCA_035302665.1 Opitutales bacterium
AAATCGGAAAACGCTCCCACGCCGCCGCTTTTCGCTCGAGACGATTTCGATCAAGCTGAGCCTGAGCCCGCAGATAATCTGGCAAATCCTCCAAAACCGTCTCCACCTCAACCGGCTGTCCTTCCACCGGAAGAAAACGACTCGCAATAAAACCGGTCAATTCAAGCGGCGCACGCAGATCCAGATTCAAAAGACGTTTCAAAAACAACTCGCTTTCCAAAACTGCCGTTTCCTGCTGCAAGTGCGCCTGACGAGTAGCCGCAAGCTGCACCTCCGCACGAGTCACATCGATTTCCGTCACGACGCCGACATCGCGCTGACGAATCGTCAATTCCAGAAGAGCCCGATCCCGCTCAATATCTGCCTCAATCACTTCAAAGCGCTCCAGATTCCTCAAATGTGCAAGGTAAACCATCGCCGCAGAATCGAGCACTTCTTGCAAGATCCGTTGCTGCTCGAATTCGCTGACCTCGATCCCGATTTTCGCCGCACGAAAGGACGCGATCAATACTGGGTCCACCAGCGAAATACTTCCTGTCAAACGCCCATCAAACCGATTCGAAGGACCAACGGACGGAATGCCTCCCGGAAAACCAGGAATTTCAAAACCGCGGCCAATATTTACAAACTGACTCCGAACTTGCGACGCTTCGAGATCGATCCGCGGCAAAAGCGAAGCACGTTCCCGCTGCGCTGCCACGACCGCCTGCTCGACCGTTTCCCGATTGAGCAACACCTCCAGATTCTCCGACTCAACCCGCACGAAGAGATCGCCAAGCGACAGTCGTATCGGCTCCACAGCCTCCAAACAGGAAACGAAAAGAACGAAACCTGCAGCAAACCAAAAACCTCTTCGTAAATTTGAAAAAAAGCGCGCCATCAGGAAACAGATTGTGCCCTATTCAACCGAGAGCCCTTCGCAAATGCAAAACTCATTCCCAAGCTAATTCCAATAAATCCGCGAAAAAACCCTTCCCGTTATGTAATGGAAAAAACGGACGCCTATAGGCAAAATCATTACGCTAAAGGATTTAAGTTGTCAAAACCGCTCGTTTCGCTTATATTTACAGGGTATGATTAAGTTTCTTCACACTCGTATCCGGGTAAGCGATCTGGAAGCATCGATTGAATTCTATACCCGTCTCGGATTTAAGTGCACTGAACGCAAAAAATCTCCCGCTGGCAACCAGCTCGCCTTCATGGAACTGCCAGGCAACGATCATTTTCTGGAATTGACCCATTCGCCCGATTACAAAGTCGAATTTCCGGAAGATCTGATGCACACCGCCCTCGGAGTGAAAGATCTTATCGATTACTGCGACAATCTGGAGAAACAAGGAATCGAAATCTGGCCCGACGGCTGGCGCGAAAAATTTGCCGGAGGCGAACGGAAAATGGCCTTTATCACCGATCCCGACGGCTACGAAGTCGAGCTACTCGAGCAATAAAATTACCTTTCCTTGTTATAAATCTATGAAAGAAATTCCGTTTCCAGAAATTCCACTCGAAGATCATTTCAACGACGTCATCGGCAAAGCCCAGCGCGGTCTCGGAATCGACAATGACGCTCTGGCCGAAAAAGCTGGCCTTTCTCCCGAACAAGTAGCCGCTATCGAAGAAGGCGATTTCGATGCGGAAGCCGTTCGCAAAGCGGCCGAAGTGCTCCAACTCGGAGCCGAAGCTCTCGTCACTCTCGGTCGCGGCGTCTGGTATCCACGTCTTCCCGATCCTCTCGGCGGATTTGCGATGTTCAACACGCCCTACGAGGATATGACGGTCAATTCGTACATCGCCTGGGATCCGACCAGTCGGGACGCCTTGATCTTCGATACCGGCGCAGATTGCCAACCGACTCTAGACCTCATTGAGAAAGAAAAACTCAATGTTCGCAAAATTCTCCTCACCCACACACACGTCGACCACATCGCCGACCTCGATAAATTGGTCGAAGCCACCGGCGCTCCTGTTTACGTCCACGAACTCGAAGCTTTTGATGGAGCAGAAAGCTTTCAGGAAGGGAAAAAATTTACCGCCGGAGAACTGAGCGTTGGCACTCTTCTGACAACCGGCCACGCTCGCGGAGGAATCACCTACCTCATTGCTGGTCTCGAAGTTCCAATCGCAATTACCGGCGACTCAATCTTCTGCGGATCGATGGGTGGCGGGCAAATCTCGTTTCAGGATGCCCTCGCCAACAATCGGAAGAAAATCCTCACTCTTCCCGATCACACGATTCTCTGCCCCGGTCATGGCCCTGTGACAACCGTTGAGCAAGAAAAACAGCACAACCCGTTTTTCCCTGAATTTCAGGGATGAGTTCCAAAGAGAAAATCGGATTTGTCGGCGTCGGCCGCCTGGGCTCAAATATGGCCCGGCGCTTGGCCGAAGAAAATTACAAGATCTCGGCGATCTATGACGTAAACGTCGAAGCCACCACGGGTATCGCCGACGAACTCGATGCTGA
>DATGSL010000157.1:0-10091 GCA_035302665.1 Opitutales bacterium
CAGACGGTTTGGAGGATAGGGGGTAGTCATAAGCCCTTTTCTGCCAGATTTTTATTTAAAAGCCAGCTTAATTGGGGAAGCTTTGGTAGGGTGAATCATTCGGCGGACTCCGTTTTTGGAGTGGCCGATGAAAGATGCGGGGCCGAATGTCTCTCCGATATACGAAAAATATCTGCTAAGGGTGGAGCGCCTGCCGGCAGAATGATTTGCCTCCTGCCGTCGGGGCGGTGGATCAGGTGGCTGGATGGGGTGATCAACGTCCGGCCACCAGGGGAGGCTGCATACCATCTTAATAACACCTGGTAACAAAAAGAGAAGCCTTTTTGACCATTTTTGCCACGAAATGGCAGAAAACCGAATCTTGCGCAGCGCTAAAAACTTTTCTCTGCTCTCTCCCTGATCCGCATATCTAAGCGGATTGCGTCATGTTTTAGGATGGTGGGAGATACTGGATTCGAACCAGTGGCCTCTTGCATGTCAAGCAAGCGCTCTAACCAACTGAGCTAATCCCCCGAGGAGAAAGAGATAACCATTCAGTTTTTTTCAGAGAGAGCAAGTAAAATTTAGACCTTTCCGCTTCTATTTTCCTAAAATACCGATTCAAAGCCTCAAGAGGAGAAAAATGATGCAAAAAAAGCCCCGTCAGTTTTCGGCTGACGGGGCTTTTTTGAAAATCGTTGGGCTTCTTTTACGAAGCGAGTGGGTCGACGTGAACCCGGCGGCGGGCTTTGTCGAATTTGACTTGGCCGTCGCTCAGTGCAAAAAGGGTGAAGTCGCGTCCGAGTCCGACATTGCGGCCCGGATGAAATTTTGTTCCTCGTTGGCGGACGATGATATTGCCGGCGATGACCGATTCGCCGCCGAATTTTTTGACACCGAGGCGTTTGCTTTGGCTATCGCGGCCGTTGCGGGATGTTCCTTGTCCTTTTTTCTGTGCCATTTTTGTTAACCTTTGATGCTATCAATTTTGATCACGGAGAGTTCTTGGCGGTGTCCCCGTTTGCGCTCGTAACCTTTGCGCTTTTTCTTTTTAAATACCACAAGCTTTTTGCCGCGCTTGTTTTCGAGAACGGTCGCGGATACGGAAGCTCCTTCCACCAGGGGCGCGCCGATTTTGATATCGTCGCCTTCGCCGAGCGTCAGCACTTCGTTGATCGTGATCGTTGCACCGGCTTCGGTGTCGGGATAACGGTTCACGGTGAGAATATCGCCCTCCGTAACGGCAATTTGCTTTCCCTGGGTCTTGATGATCGCTTTCATAGAAAAGGAAGAACAGAACGCGTTTTGATGCAAAAATCAAGTCTTTTTATTATGAAACCGGAAACGATTCAGGAACATTTTCGCGATCCCCGTGCTTTAGAGCATTATGCGCAGGCTGCGGCCAAGCTCGGCCTTTGGGTTTCGGAGAAAAAGGTTTTCCAGCAAACGTTTCGCTTGGAAGATCATCTGCTCGACCTGGGGTGTGGGGCGGGAAGAATCGCTTTCGGATTGTGGGATCTCGGTTTCCGGCGTTTGACCGGGGCTGATTTTGTTCCGGAAATGGTTGCTCGGGCCCGCGGTTTGGCGGAAGTGACTGGGAAGTCGATCGAGTTTACCGACGGAGATGCGACCGCGCTTGATTTTGCGGACGGATCTTTTGACGGAATTATTTTTGGTTTTAACGGATTGATGCAGATTCCTGGGCGCGAGCGGCGTCAACGGGCCTTTTCGGAGATTTTGCGAGTTTTGCGTCCGGGCGGTTCTTTTGTTTTTACGACCCACGATCGCGCGAATCGGCGGTTTCGGGTTTTTTGGGAGGCGGAGGTTCGCCGTTGGATGAAGGGGGAGCAGGATCCGCGTTTGGTGGAACTTGGCGATTCGTATTATGAATCGTCGATCGGTGCGACTTTTATGCATATTCCGACCCGGCAGGAAGTTTTGGAAGATCTGGCTGCGACCGGCTGGGCGCATGAGGAGGATTTTCTTCGCTGTGAGGTTGCGCGGGAACCGGCCAAAGTTCGGGAGTTTTCGGATGAATGTCGTTTTTGGATTGCGCGAAAACCGGTTGACGTTTCGGGGTTTAATCAACCACGATCGGCAATCGAAAGGAGATGATGGCAACTTATGGGATTTTGGGAGGACTCGCGCTTTTGGCGGGAGTTGTCATCTTATTTTTTCCCAAAATTGTTTTTCATCTGATCGGTCTTTATCTGGTGCTCAATGCTGCGATCGGGCTTTGGCAAGATGCAGAGATTTGGCTGATTGTGGTTCTCGCCCTTAGCGGTGTGTTGGTGATCATTGCTCCGAAGATGGTCGCTTGGTTCATCGCATTTTACCTCGTCGTTTTCAGCGTGCTGCTTTTTTTCTGGGGTTATTGGTATTTGGGGGTTCCGGGAGTTTTGCTCGCTGTTCTTGTTTTATTGACGCCAAAAGTTCTGCCTGCGTTGGCGGGTGGGACACTGAGTATTGTCGGCGCCCTGACACTTTTTGCGGCCTTTTTTTTCTGATCGTGTGAGCTTCTTCGGACGGTGCGCGGGCGTTTAAATGTTTGCGCGCGACCGATGATTTTAGAAGAATAGCAGGATGCCTCTGGAATTTTTTACAGGAGGTTTATTATTTTATGAAGATTGAGCTCCCAAACGATCGGGTGATTGAATTTCCCGGTGCAGCGCTGATTTGGTTGATCGGGGCGATGTTTGTCCTTTTAGCGATCGCGACGACTTTTTATACGGTTGATAATCAGAAGGAAGGTGTGGTTTTGCGACTTGGCCGATATGTGGAGACGGCTCCGCCCGGTCTGCACACGAAGATGCCTTTCGGGATCGATCGCGTTTACATGGTGGAGACCGGGGTTTCGTCGACGGAGGAATTCGGTTACAGGAGCAATGAGAGGGGGGATTTCAGTAGTGAGAATCTGATGCTGACCGGGGATTTGAATATTGTGCGGGCGGAATGGTCGGTGCAATTTACGCGGACGCAGCCTCTCGACTATCTTTTCAATGTCGAGGATCCGGTCGATACGTTGCGGGATATTTCGCAGGCAGTGATGCGGGAAGTCATGGGTGACCGTGCGAGCATCCCGGTGTTGACGGTCGGTCGGGGCGAGATTCAGCAGCGTGTGCACCAACTGATTCAGGAATATTGTGATCAGTTTAAAATGGGGATCCAGATCGATGTGGTGAATCTTCAGTTTGTTTCGCCGCCGATGGAGGTTGTGCCGGCATTCGACGATTTGAATCGGGCTGAACACGATGCGGTGCGTTTTTTTGAGGAAGCCTCTCAGGAATATCAGGAGCGGGTGCCGAGGGCACGGGGACATGCGCAACGTCTGATTCTCGAGGCGGAAGGGGATGCTTTGCGGCGTGTGACCATTGCCCAAGGGGAAGCGGACCGGTTTCTAGCGATGTTGGAAGAGTATGAGCAGGCGCCCGATGTGACGCGAAACCGTCTTTATCTCGAAATGATGGATGTCGTTCTGCCTGGGATCAAGGAGGTTACGATCATCGATGAATGTATTGATTCGCTGCTTCCGCATTTGAATATTGGTGGAGGGGAAGCGAAATGAGTTTTAAAAAAGATACCAAACGTGGAGCGAGCGCGCCATTTCTGGTCGGGGGGATCGTACTTCTGGGCGTTGCGATATTTGTCGCTGTCAATTCGATGTTCATCGTTCGGGAATGGGAGCAGGTAGTCGTGACGCAGTTCCGTAAGATCAAGGGCGATGCGATTCAGGAGGCCGGTTTGCATTTTAAAATTCCGTTTATTCAGGAAATTCATCGATTTGAGCGGCGTTTGGTGCGTTGGGATGGAGTGCCTTTTACGCTTTATACGGCTGACCGCCGGACGATTCATGTCAACGTGACGGCCCGCTGGCGGATTGAGGACGCAGCTGTTTTCTTTCCGCGCGCCCGAACGATCGAAAATGCCAATACGCGGCTCTATCAGCTGATCAATGGAGCGCTTCGAAATGAGATTGGGCAATACGATTTGTTTGAGTTGGTCCGGAGCACGAATTTTATTTTGGACGAGACGGAGATCTCATTGCAAATCGATGGGGAGGCGCCGGAGGAAATTGATTTGGAGGAGATTGCGACTTTGGGGCGCGAAATTCGTGAATTGCCGCGGGATGAAGCGGGTAACTACCTGGGCGGGCGTCCGGTGGTGCTGGAGAAAATCTTGGAAGAGGCGCGGAAACAGGTCGCTGAGGCTGTCCTCGGGATCCATCTCGAAGATATTTTGATCAAGCAACTCAACTACACGCAGGATATTGAAGCGAATGTTTATGCGCAGATGAATGCGGAATTGCAGAAGATTTCGGCTGGTTTTCGCAGTCATGGACAAAAGAATGCCGAGCAGAAACTTGGGGAAATGGAGAAAGAGCTCGCATCGATTGAAGGAGCGGCACAGGAGCGGGTGGCCCGGATCAAAGGAAGGGCCGAAGCGGAAGCGATTGCGATATATGCCGACGCATTCGGGCGGAATCCTGATTTTTATCGGTTTTTGCGGACATTGGAAACGTACGGAAAGACGATTGGGTCGAACTCTTCGTTGATTGTTTCGACTGATTCCGCGCTTTTTGGAATCTTGAAGGATCCTGAAGCAGGAGTAAATGCAGGCGAGGCTTCTTCGGAAAAACCGTAAGATGATTGCCCGATACAAGGAGAACGGCTAATTTGCTAGAAAGGTTCTGCCAAATGAGAATCAACGGAATGGGAAAAAGAAGAGGTAGGAGAAAACGGTTCGGATGGTCGATTCTGTTTGGGATCGCCCTTTTTTCGCTCGGCTTGGTCTTTTCCGGATGCTCGCCGACCGATTCACCGATGCCCGATGATGAGCTTCCGCTTCCGGAGGAAGAACCGGTAACAACACCGTGAACGGTTCAACCGGCCTGCGATTTGGCGGCGGGCCTTTGTTTTTTGAGATTGGAAGTTCGGTTCAGACGTTTCCCTGAATTCGATTTTGCTGGGTCGGTTTGCACCTTGGCTGCGGCTACGGATTTCGTTTTTCGCTTGTCGCGAGCTTGGAGGATTTCGGTTTCAAATTCCATCGCCCGGTGGGCAGCTGTATGAAAACGTAAGATTTTTCTGCGTGCGCGCTGACCGATCTCCTGAGCCAAATCGTGTGGGGTTTCTTTTAGAAATCTCAAAGTTTCGGAAGTCGAGCGGCTGATGAGGATTTCTTGATCGGGTTCAAAGAAAGTATCGAGACCTTTCCACCAATCGCTGATAATCGGAGTAGCGCATGCGGCCGCTTCGAAAAGCCGGACGCTCGGAGAATATCCTGCGCGGATCATATCGGAGCGAGTGAGATTGAGAGTTGAAGCGCTGGCGATTGTAAAAGACCCGATGGCTATCAGGTGGCAAATGCTCCACACGGAAGACATTCAAAGGCCATCGAGTGTCTGCCGGATATTGGGGGCCGACGACCTCGAATCTGCCTTGGCGCCAACGTCGAGCTGGTTTTAAAAGCAGTTTCTCGAGCGCCGGTTGCCGGTCCGGACTGTAAGTGCCCATGTAACCGAGATCGAGATCGCGGACCCGTTTTTCAGGGAAATACTTTTCGGGGTCGACCGAGCAATACAACGGACGTGCGGCAGGTGAGCCGAAGTTTTCCTCCAATTCGTTTAGCACCGGTCCTCCGGTGAAGGAAAAGTAGAGGTCGAATCGCGGAATCAGTTCCGCTGAGAGATAATTGCACCTCTTTTGTCTCAGCTGCGCGAAAGTGACCGGTGTATCGATGTCATAAAAGGCTTTTACGCCCCGGGCGCGTGCGAGTGCCCATTCCGCAATTTCGATTCCGTCGGTCACATAGGAACCGATCACCACAACATCGGCATCGGAAACGGTGGCTCCGAATCGATCACGCAGTTCATCGAGATCCTGATAAAGATAGGTGCGGCCAAAATCCGATTTGGAAAGATCGCGATTGGCGACATACCACGGCAGATCGCGTTCGAGAAAAGTGACCTGATGTCCGCGGTTGATCAGTTCCCGGACCAGTCCACGATAGGTTGTTGCGTGTCCATTTCCCCAGGACGAAGTGATCGAAAGTCCCAGAATGACGATATCAAGTTTCAGGCTCATGACAGAGCTGTCCTTTCTTTGGTTGAGAATTTGAGATTGGAGAGAAGGGTCTCGATCTGCGCACCCCGATGTTCGTAAGTATGTTCGGCCAGAACCCGTTCTCTAGCGGCCTGGCCGATTGTGCGGGCTTGTTCAGGCGAAAGTTTTTCTAAGATAGCTGCAACTTCTTCCCCGTTTTCAGCAACGAGACATTCGGTTTCGGGTTCGAGAAACAACTCGATTCCTTTCCAGCGGTCGGTAATCAGGCAAGCGGCCGCTCCGGCTGCTTCGAAAACTCGTGTGGCTGGTGAAAAGCCGGTTCGCACCATTCCTTCGCGAAGAACGTTGAGAACGGCGAGAGGCGTCGAGTTGAACGCATTGTGATCTTTCGTGTAAAGATGACCGATCTGACGGACATTCTTTGGCAAAAAGCTGTTTTCGTTCCATCCGCTTCCGGCGAGAAGAAAGCTTTTTTCCGGAAGGAGTTCGGCTGTTTTGTGAAAAAATTCCCGCACGCGGGCCTCGCGGTCGGGGAGGCGGTTTCCGACGAATCCGAGCGTTCCGTCGAAACGCCGATCGGGCGGCACTGGAAAGTGCGTTTGCGGATCGAAAGCATTGTAAATCGGCACGCATTTGCGGGCATTGAGAGCCGAATAGGCCTCGACAACCGGCTCTCCGCCGCCGTAAGTCAGGATCATGTCGTATTCCGGAACCAATTTGAGAAATGGATCTTGCGGGTTTTCCTTTAACCTCTCCAATGTGGTCGGAGCATCGACATCCAAAAAACAATTCCCCGATCCGGAGTTTGCAATTCCAGAACCGCTTCTTCCAAGAGTTCGTCGAAGGCACCGACGCCACTCGCTTTGATAATCACATCGGCATCGGCGCCCTGATCGACGGCTTGGCGTACTTCTTTTTCTGTCCGGGCCGGGTAAATCACGCTGCGTGCGTAAGGAACCGTATCGAGATCGCGATGGGCCTGCCGGTTGAGAATATCCGGTTCGTAGAAGGTGATCTCGTGTCCGCGTCTGTGAAGCGTTTGAAGAATGCCTCGATAGTAGGTCGCGGCACCGTTCCAATAAGCGGAAAGAAGGCTCGAACCGAAAAAGCTGATTTTCATCGTACGTTAGGAAGCGATTGCCGAAGCTCGAGTGCTGAGTCCGAATGGTTCGCAGATCGAGAGGAGTTGATCGACCCGATGGGCGCAGGTGTGGCGCTCGCGGATCGTTTCAAGAGCTCGGGCTGCGAGATTTTCAGCGAAATCTTTGTCGTTGAGAACGGTCCAAAGATGGTCGCGCATCTCGCGTTTGTTTCGGGCAAGGAGATAATCGTCCGGTCGGAAAAGTTCCTCGCAATCATTCCACGGAGCCGAAATCAGCGGAATTCCGCAGGCCATCGCCTCGAACATCCGAATCGTAGGGATGCCTGCCAGTTTTTCCGCATAAGGTCGTCGCGGAACATGGACCGTTGCGCAATAGTTGGTAAAGACCGCCGGCACTTTGTAGTTCGGAAGCCAGCCGCCGAATTCGATCCCGGCGCGATCGATCGCTTCCCGGGCCTCATTTGGAAAACGGACGCCGTAAATCCGTGTCCGAATTCCCGCTTCCGAAGCCGGTTGGAGCAAGAATTCCTCCAGCTCCGCTTTCCGCTCGCCATCGCCCCAATTCCCGATCCAGACCAGATCGCCTTCGAGACGTTGTTGCTTCCGCGGATAAAAAGTGCGGACATCGGCGGCTTCATGCCACGTCCAGACGTTTTTTGCCCATCCGTTTTTCAGATAAATTTGGCGAATGGTTTCCCCGAAAGCCAGCACACCGTCGTAATGCGAAAGATCGTAAGCGCGCATCGCTTCGGGATTGGTCACCGATCGGTGATGAGTATCGTGAAAAAAGAGGCGGAAATTGCCCATCTTTTTGCGGCAATTGCCGATTTCCGCCACAAGATCGGGGTCGTTCCATTCGTGCACGATCACGAGATCGGCGTCGCTCAGGACGAGCTCGAGATTCAGAAATCTCGGATGGTAAACGACGCTTTGAAGGCGCGGATAAGCATTTCTGAAATCGCGAATGGGTAAATCACCATGTTCGCGGATCAGATTTTTCAGACTCCATCCATCCGATGGTTCGTAAATGAAAACATCATGTCCGCGCTCTTGAAGTTCGGCGGCGTAGCCTCTGAGGAAGTGAGCGTTGCCGTGGTTCCAGTCCGACAGGAGTGAATGGTAGAATAGAATGATTCGCATGATTTCTTGTGTTTGGTTGCAGGATGTTCCGGTAGGCCTCCAGATATCCTTCGGCCATTTTCCGGAGGTTAAAAAATTGAGCGCGGCTCCAGGCACGGCGGGCCAGACGGGATCGTTCCGTCGGGTGTGTGATGAGGTGGTTGAGAGTTTTCGCCCAGGCAGCCTCATCTTTTGGAGCGACGAAAATAGCGGCATCGTCCCAGATCTCGCGCAGGCTCGGAATATCGCTTAAAACAAGAGCACAACCCGACAAGGCGGCTTCCAAAGCCGAGAGACCGAACGGTTCGTAATGGGCGGGCAACGCGTAGATCGATGCCAAGGAAAGTTGAACGGCAAATTGCGCCGGACTTAGCGGGCCGAGTTGCTTCAGGTAATGGGTCTTGATTTGCCCGCCGCTCGGAGGATCGATTTCGCCGGCCGCAGCGACTGGCCATCGAATGGCGGCTGCGGCCCGATCGAGGGTTTGAATGTTTTTTGCTTCATCCCAGAGACGGCCACCGGTCAGGATAAAACTTTTTTTGGGACGCGGCTGAAAAAGAGCCGGATCGCGGCCGTTGTAAATCACCGAGCCACGGGAAAATGTATTTCCGTAATGGATCCGCAGAGCGTAAAGCATTTCGCGGGTCGGGGCCGTGACCCAGTCAGCTGCTGAAAGTCCGCGTCTGACCTGATGATAATAGGCGTCCCAAATCTTTGCCGGAGGCGGAAGACCTTTTACGGAGCGAAACCAGGAATAGACGCACGAATGGGCAGCGACGAGAACCGGTTTTTCCCAGGGAAGCGAAGCGTGGACATAGCCGTTCAAATGAATCAGGTCCGGTTTGAAGTCGGCGGCCGAGCGCAGCAGCCAATCGCCTGCGAGCCGAACGTCCTCCCAGGGATCGTTCATCCATTCGAGTTTAAAATCGCTCTCATAAAGCCGCACATTTGGAAGTTGGGAAACCTGATGAAGTTGCTCGGAGGTCAAAGGGCGTCCCATCGTCGCCAAGCCAAACTCGACACCGTAAGAACGAAGTGCGGTCATCAGATCGAGAGCGAACGTCCAGACACCTCCGATCGGATCGGCTGTCATAAAAACGCGGATTTCTGATTTGGAATGAACGCTTGCCATAAATTAAGAAAAAATGATTGAGGCTTTGAGGAAATCGTCGGGACGGTCCCGCATGAAGTGGAAGGCTTCGTCGATATTTTCGAGCGGGAATTCGTGAGTGAGAAAAGGCCGGGGATCGAGTTCGCCGCGCGCAATGGTTGCAAAAGCATCCTGCAAGCCTTCGAGATAACGGGCGGGTTCGCGTTCGTGGGCATTGATGACATCGAGTCCGCGCCAATTCCAAAGCTGCATGTTGACCTCCCGCGGCCCGTCCTGATGATACCCAGCGATGATGAGGCGGCCGCGGACTTTCGTCAGTTCGCCGGCAAGATCAAGCGGTTCTGCAAAACCGGTTGCTTCGATCGCGATATCGCAAAGATCGCCGTCGGTAAGTTCCTTAACCTGTTCGATGACTTTGCCTTTTTCTTCGAGCGGAACGATTTCGGAGGCACCGGCCTTTTTGGCGAAATCAAGGGCACTCGGTCGGCGCGAGATCGCAATCACCCGGGCACCGGCTCGAACGGCGAGATTGGTTAAAAGAGCTCCTAAAAAGCCGATTCCGACGACGGCAACCGTCATTCCCGGCTCGATTTGGCTGCGTCGGAAAACGTTCATCGCACAGGCGAGCGGCTCGCCCGGACAGGGCAGGCCCTTTAGCGAATCGGGAAGGCGAACGAGCGCGTTTTCGTCGGCGATATCGAATTCCGCAAATGCGTGG
>DATGSL010000158.1:0-4488 GCA_035302665.1 Opitutales bacterium
AGCAACTTGGGCGTCTTTGTCTGCCTGAAGGAAAGATCGATATTTCTTTCGAAACTCCGGCCACTTTGCAGGATCGTGATCGAACCACTGGCGGAGTTCCTTTGTCGGCGCCAAATCTTTCAACCACAGATCGAGCTCCGCATCTTCCTTCCTGATTCCCCGCGGCCAGATTCGATCGACCAAAATGCGAACCCCATCACTTTTTTTAGGATCTTCGTAGATCCGTTTCGTTCGAACGGACTGGTTTTTTGTCTTTACCATTTTATTTTGGGATTAGTCGTCAGCGCATTCAGAAATAAAACCGAGTTGATCCAAATCGCAATTGCGGCAAGCCGGAGAAGAACGATTTGTCCAAGAAAACCCTCTCGCGTTCAACGTCCGTTTTTTCACTCATTCCCATGCACTGGCGTGGCGTGCCGCAATCAGCCGCTCCGCAACGGGCTATTTTACCTGGACTGTTTGCTTCCTCAGTCTGCTGGCTTGGCTGCGTCCGGGAACATTTGAATTATTCTGCCTCAGATTGGCGTTCTTCCGTCGCCCGCGGTGATGTTCGCGCGATCGGTCGCTTGGTGCCCCCGATCCAGCTTTGCCCGGAGCCATCTTCAGCGTTTGGCACAACCTTTCCGGATCCATTCTCGCGAATTGATGGAACCGGAAAGGTAGCCGTAAATCTTCCCAAAAACCTCCCGATGTCAGTCGAGCTTCCAGCTGAGCAGGCGGCTGCCGCTTGAGAAATAAAGGCGTCCATCCTGAATCGCGATTCCTGCAGAAATCGTCACGCCAGGACGCGCAACTTCCGAATGGGTCATCGTTTTCGGATCAAAGGCCGCGATCGCTGTCCGGAAAAGAATGTAAATACGTCCATCGGGACCGAATTTCATTACACGCGGCGCCTGTCCACCGGTCACCGGACCATATTCGGTAATCTGTTCATCATGAACGAATTCGCCGCTTTTCGGATCGAGAACCAAAAACCGGCCACCACTTGTCTGAATGTAAACGAGATCATTTTCTCCGACAAGCAGATCGCGGATGGAACCGACTGTCGGTTCGGGCCGCCAGCGTTTGACGACTTCTTTCGACTTCCAATCAATTTGATAAATTTCTGCTGCGGTTGCTGCTGATTGGCCGGCAGTTGCCGCGGCGGTCGTGCTTCCGACAATCAGGTCGCCATTTGCAAGTGCTCCGATCGTCATAACCCCCTGATTTTCAATCAGATCTTCCGGTTTCAGCGCCGTCTCTTCGCCGGTTTCGATATTGTAAATCAAAAGTCCGCCACCTGCTCGGACGCGCGATGGGTTTCCGCCGAGAATCACATGTTTCTTATCCGGATGGGAGAAAATGACATAGGGACGTCCGAACATATCCGGTGAACCTCCGTGCCCATAGACAAATCCATGTAAATGCTTCGGATTTGTGCTGGAACGGACGGCTCTGTCGTCATACGGCTTGGCTGGATCGTATTCGATCAATGATCCCGAACTGTAGATCGCGCCGTAGAGTTTGTCGTTTTGCAGCGTAAACTGGTTCACATGACCGGCGTGATCGCCAAGCCCCCAATTATTCATTTCACCGGTTCCCGGATCGAAACGCCAGATCCGGAGCGGGATTCCAGTTGCTCCGTAGATCTTGCCATCGGGACCTGAAACCAATCCATAGATCTGAACCCCGGGGCTATCGTAGGAAAATGAGAGCGTCCGCGAGGATTCACTGCCAGCATCACGGATCTGGAGTCGTCGATTGGCAACATCGATTCCCGTCAATCGCGCACCGTTCGGGAAATCCCGTCCCGACGGTTGGGCAGCTCTCGATGCTGGTTTCTCCACCGGCTTCGCCACACCATTTTCGATCGCGTGCCATCCCCAACCGGGAGCATTTCCATAAATCAATCCATCTGAGCCAAGGTAAACCTGACCGCTTCCCGCTTTCCGATCCCGTTCGGGAATCAATCCGCGGCTTTTGCCGGTTTTCGTATTGTAGGCGAGGATTTGTGCCGATTTCTGACCGAGTCCGCCGTAAATCCAGCCATCGTTGCCCGCAGCGAGCGGCCGGACATATTGCGGCCAGCTTTCCTCACTGATTTTTCCGTGATTTCGATATTCGCCGGTCGCGGGATTGTACGAAACAAGAACTCCGGTCGGATAAATCCCCGAGTAAACAACACCATCAGGTGCGATCGTATGTCCGAGCGCCATCGATCCCGAAATTTTCCCGACGCGGCGCAATTCGCGTGTGTTGAGATCGATTTCGATAAAGTCCGGACCGAGCGTGTCGTAAATCTTATTTTCAGGAGAAAAGAGAACGGGCCATCCGCCTCGTCCGCCACTTCCCGGAGCGATCTGTTCAGTTTCGCCCGTTTCTGCATCGATAAAAAGATAGCTCGCATGGGGACCGGCCCACAGCTTCATAAAAACCATCGGACGCCCGTCTCCATCGACCGTTGCATAAACGTTGTTTCCAAAAGGTTGCCGACCAACAGGAGCAGCGACGCCGTGATCGACAAATCCTTCGGGGAGCGCGAAACCTTCCGGACGAAGGAGCCCGAGAAAAAGTGCCGGGAAAACAGATAAAAGAAAAATTCGGAAAAATTTCTGAAAATGCATTCCGTGCACTATCCCTTTCCTTCATTTCCCTGACAAGGCTCGATTTTCCCGTAAGGAAATTCGGAGCCGTCGTCTAAAAGCGGAAGCCCGTCCGTTGCGGTCAACGAAACATCAAAACGGGAACCCGACACGTTCGCACCATGATCGTCGTCGTGCTTCCGACAATCAGCTGACGGATCCGCGAGTGACCGTAGGCACCGATGAGGAGAAGATCGATCCCATCTTCCGCAATCGTTTCCGCAAGCGCTATTTCTGGATTTTTCGACGATCTTCTGACATTTACCTCGTATCCCGCCTCCTGCAGTTGACCTTTGGTCATTTCAAGTTCGTCGTCGATTCCGGAAGTCGGTTTCCCCGCCGTAAGCAAGGTTAGTTTAAGATCCTTCAAAAGAGGTTTCTCGATCGCGAATTTGACCGCTTTTTTCGCGCTGGGACTTCCGTCGAAAGCGATCAGACCGCGTTCAATCGGCTGAAATGCCCGCGATGCGACAAAAACTGGGCGAGTGCTGCTGCGGATGACCCGCTCGAGATTGGCGCCGAGATGTAATTTCGCAAAATCGGCCGATTCGCCCCGTTTTCCGATCACGACCATGTCGGCCGGAAAATCTTCCAAACTTTCGACAAGAGTTCCCCGCCGTTGCTCGGTTGAGACATTTGCAAAACCGGCATTTTGAAAATGAGCTTCCGCTGCCTGAAGAATTGCTCGCCCGCGTTTCTGCGCAATGCGATTGGCGGCCTCTTCGAGTTCGACGATTTCGCGAAGAAGCGATTCGCGATCGCCCGGATGGACGTTTCCGCTGAAATCGCTGCTCATCTGGCGGTTATTGGGACTGAGCATATGGAGAACACGGACATTCGCGTCCATCCGCTTCGCGGCCCAAATCGTATGATCATAAACGCTGGGAGCGTAAACGGAACCATCGGTACAAGAGAGTATTGTAGGCATAGCAGAATCAGTTTTCAGTTGGGAGGTTAAGGCTTTCCGGTTTGTCGTGGACAGCCAAACGGCCGACGAGGTTGGCACTCGCGTCATTCAATCCAACGACTTCGACCTCCGCTCCGTCACGACGGAATCTGAGGACGACTTTGTCGAGCGCTCCGATAGCCGAAAGGTCCCAGAAATGGGCACGGGATACATCGAGCGTTACTTTTTGCAGAACTTCTTGGAAGTCGAAGGATTCGGCAAAGGCATTGGCCGAGACGAAAAAAAGTTGGCCCTCGATCTGGTAGGTGCGGTGCTCGTTTTCCTGATCGAGCGTGGAGCTTACGCGCATGTATCGAGCGACTTTGTGCGCGAAAAAGAGAGAGCTTAAAAGAACTCCCGCTCCGACACCCCAGGCGAGGTTATGAGTGTATAGGACCACTGAAACAGTTACCACCATGACGATGGTGGAGGTGATTGGGAGATTGCGGATGTTCCAGATGGAAGACCACTCGAAGGTTCCGATCGAAACCATAATCATGACGGCGATTAGTGCTGCCATCGGAATTTGAGCCACCCAATCGCCCATTAACATGATTAGAATTAGAAGAAAACCTCCGGAGGAGAAGGTGGAAAGACGTCCTCGACCGCCCGATCTCATGTTGATCATCGATTGCCCGATCACTGCGCACCCAGCCATTCCGCCAAATAATCCAGTGACGATATTCGCGATTCCCTGCCCTTGGCACTCACGGTTTTTATTGCTCGGAGTATCGGTAATATCGTCAATCAGAGTCGCGGTCATCAGCGACTCCAACAAGCCGACAATACAGAGTGGAATCGCGTAAGGGAGGATAATGAAGAGCGTTTCCAAGTTCAGTGGAACATCCGGAAAGAGAAATACCGGCAAGGTCGAAGGGAGTTCGCCCATATCTCCCACTGTGCGGACATCGAGACCAGTGA
>DATGSL010000159.1:0-8606 GCA_035302665.1 Opitutales bacterium
CGTCTCCTCATCCCCGGGGTTCAGATAATCGCTAATACTTCCCGGCATCCGAAGCGGCGCGCCTGCCGTCACGTGAATCTGGCGAAATGCAAACTGCCGGTAGGAAGATTCTTGAAAATACCGATCCACATCCATCATGACTGAATATGCTTCAAATTCTGAAACCGATTCGCCCGGCTCGCCTTCGAAGTCCACACGGATCACGAGAACGCTTTTCTCACCAATAGTTTCATACGCTGCCAACGCTTGGCGCTGGAGCGGCCCCCAGTTCATCGGCTCGGCGCTATAAGCGGCAAAATGCGCGTCGCAACAAAAGCGCATGTATCCGCTCGCAGTTTCCGCAACGATCGTCTGCGGGTTTTCCTCCGAGTGCTCCTCCCCTTGCGGCGGCGAATACATTGCAGCAAACGCCGCGACATCCTCCGCTTCGCGGCTCCCGAGAATCCGCGCCGGACTCTCATCAATGGCCAGCAGATGGTCGATCGCAAGCCCATGCACAAAAACATCCTCGACCGAACGCACCGCTAGCCATGCTCCGTAAACATAAGCTTCGTAGCGTGCATCCTCCAGCCGCACCGCGCGCTCAACCAGCCGATCCGGAACTCCATATTCCTCGCTCGGAACGATTCCAAAAACTCCAAAATCCCCATGTCCGCTAACCGGCTGCGCAAGCAACGCGCGGACTTCCGCCGGCAAACCCTCCCGCACATCCGGCGAGATCGCCGCAGCGATCGCCGCTCGCGGATTTTCACGAATCAACGCCTTCATCACGTCCCGGCGTGCTTCAGCCAACCTGATCCCTTCCTCGATCAGGATGCTCCGCGCATCCTCCGCACTCTCATCCAAATAACTTTCGGTCCAGCTTGCGAATGCCCTGATGAAATCCTCCTTCGGCTCTTGCTGCGTTTCCGCTCCCGGCGCGAACGGGCGATCCCCCCTTTCTGCATTCCGGTTCGCCCATTCCAACGATTTTTCGCTCGGAATGCCGCCCGATGCCGACCGCTCGTCGACGGGCCCCCGTAGCAGAAGGACGGAGGCTATTAGCGGTAGTGAAAGGAGAAGTAAGGCTTTTTTCTTCATAAGTGGCTTATATTTGGAGCATGTTCGATTGCCAAAATCTGTAGATATTTATAAGGAAGTGCCTCCCACGGGAACAGAGGACACGGCTACGAAAAAGTCTTGAAGTTCGCTGGTAGGTTCGCGCTCATCCCGTGCTTAATGGGTCGTTTCGGGTTCGGCATCATCATCGCGCCTCCGAGACTTCCCTGCCTCGTCGGCGAAACCGCCAGCATCCGAATCCTTTTCCTGCAATTGCAGATCGTCGAATATCAGCTGGTTCACGTATGCAGAAAGACTCATCCTTCTAGAAGCCGCCTGCTCTTTGGCAGCCTTTAGAAGGGGCAGCTCGAAGCTGATCCCTTGGGTTGCACGGGTAGGTTCAAAACTCATAGTTGCGAATAGTTGCCAACTTTTGACACCCATTGCAAGCTCTTCTTGATAAAAAAAGAAAAAAACCTATTGTTCCTCCTTGTGCCATCTAAGAAACGAATTACGCGAGGTGTTTCCTTCCCCGACCCGGAGGTCTTAAACGCCGCTCAGAAAAAGGCAGCAGCTATGCAAATCAGCTTCTCCACTTACATTAACCAGCTGATACGAAAAGACTTGGGAATGAAGGGAGTGATTGACTGGAAGCAAGAATCCAAACAGACACCTGCTAGCCATCGCCAAAAGAAAGGCCGTTTCAAGGAGCCATCCGTTCTCGGTCAGGATCAGAAACAAGATGGCTTAAAATAAGCGCGCAGATCTCCTCAGGGTCGTGACGGAGCGGCGGTGAAATTCCGTATTCACGAAAAACCTTTCGATGATCCTCCAGCTCATCGAGCAGGGTCAACGCTAGTTCGCGCATTTGATCCGGATTCGCCACTGCGATCGCACGTCGGTAGTAGAAAGAGCAGTGAAACCGAATATCCTCAACATCGACCTCTCTCGAAAAGGGGCAAGGGGAATCAGTCATAATGTTCCCATAAAAAAGGGATTTCGGAACGAAACAAGTAAAAAAACTTTAAATTGAACTAAAAACCGAATACCTCCAGCAATCGCCCTACCGCTGATCGCCACATTCTCCATTGCCTTGCCCTGGTAGATTTTGTTTTTATCAACCCCATCATGCGTTTCCCGCGCCATATTGAGAATTTGATCGCTTCGTTTCGGGGTTTGCCACCGGATAGAAGCCGATCGACCTTGCGCGAGAGCCAACCGATCGGTGAGCTCGTCTCCGAGGTGCTCGAGGAATACCGGATCGGACTGCCGTCGATCGAGGAAACGATTACCCAAAATTGGGATACGATCGTCGGAGCGGCCAATGCCGGTTTCGTCGACTTGCTGAAAATCGAAAACGGTCGCCGGGTTTTGATCGCTGTTTCAAACCCGATCGTCCGCCAGGAGCTTTTTTTTCATCGCAAACTGATCCTCGACCGTATCCGAGAACTTCCCGGATGCAGCGGGATCCGGAGCATTCTCCTGCGGGCCGGCTAAGAAGAAGCGCCGCGAAGTTGCGGCCGATTTCCGCGATCGATCCTCAAAACCGGCCGCACCGGCCAAAAAGGTTGGAGTTTTGACTTGCGCAGCCGGTGTTTTTGACCACTTTCTGTCTCTTGCGTCAGGAGTCTGTTCGCTTACATGGACTTGCTCCCGCAGCTGGCCCATTCAATGGGTTGGAACGGTGTTTCCGGCATTTCGCTGGATTCACGGGCTTGCAACAAGCTCCTTCAGCTGTGCGATAACAGAAAAACATGCCAAGAAAGATCAATAAAGCGGAAATCATTTCCGAATTTAAAATCAACGACACCGATACCGGTTCCAGCGATGTTCAGATCGCTCTGCTCACAGCACGCATCAACGCGCTGACCGAGCATCTCCGGACTCACCGAAAAGATTTTCACTCGCGCCGCGGCCTGATCGCTCTCGCCAGCAGACGGCGCAAACTGCTCGACTACGTCAAGCGGAACGATCTTCCAAAATATACCGAGCTTCTCCAAAAGCTTAACCTTCGCAGATAATTATTTACGGTCCTCTTTTCGATTCCCGGATCCCGCTGGCGGGAAGGTTTTTTTCACCGTTTTTTCGGAAAAACTTTCCCCCGGCAGGCCGGTCTCACGAAAAATCGACCATTCGGCATCGCCCTATGAGCGCGCCGGACCCAAACCCAACAAAAGCCAAGACGTATGGCTCGTTCGTTTCGTTCCGAAAGAATCTTTTTTCGGACGATCCATCCTACCCCATACTTCGACTAAACCCGCAACTCCGCGGGTAAGCGGATATCCCTTTCGTGATCTTCCATCTATTTATGTAAAAGGAAAGCGAGAGGGTTCGAGAAATAGACTAAATAGACAGGAAATTCATGAAACAAAAACATAACATTACGATCGAGGAGCTCGGAATGACCTTCTCCACCGGTACGCTCGCCAATCTGGCCAGCGGCTCCGTTACCGTGACCGTCGGCGAGACCGTCCTTTTCGTTGCAGCGACTGCGTCACCGACGCTTCGGCCCGGACAGGATTTCTTTCCACTCACCGTCGATTACCGTGAAAAATATTCAGCAGCCGGCCGTTTCCCCGGCGGCTACTTCAAACGCGAAGGACGTCCTTCCGAAAAGGAAATCCTGACTTCGCGCCTCTGCGACCGTCCCCTCCGCCCTCTTTTCCCAAAAGGTTTTCTTAACGAAGTTCAGGTGATCGGCTTTTGCCTTTCCCTCGACGGAGTCAATGAGCCTGATATTTTAATGATCAATGGCGCCTCGGCAGCCGTCGCGATCTCCGACATCCCTTGGGATGGACCGGTCGCAGCTGTCCGTATCGGCGAAATCGACGGCAAATTCATCGTCAATCCGACCCACGACGAGCAATACGAATCGACACTCGACTTGATCTATGTCGGCACCGAAACCGAGATGCTGATGATCGAAGGAAGCGCCGATCAGATTCCGGAAGATCGTTTCACCGAAGCCCTTGAATTTGCCCACGACGCCATCCAGCCGATTATTCAGGGAATCAAAAACCTCGTCGAAATTGCCGGAAAACCGAAGAAGGAATTCGAATTGGTCACCGGCGACGAGCGTGTGGCGGAAATTGTCCGTCGCGAAGCTGCGGAAAAACTCGTCACCGCAGTTTTTCAGGACAAACGCCAGGATCGTTCCCGTTCCGTTAACGAACTGATCGAGGAGACGACCGAAGTTGTAGTGGCTGAACTCGGCGAAGACAACTTCGATCCCGACGCGATCAAGATCGCCTTCGAGGAACTCCAGGAGGAAGTTTACCGCAACAACATCCTGCGGGAAGGCAAGCGCGTCGATGGCCGCGGTCCGGACGATCTGCGCGAAATCGTCAGCGAAGCAGGAGTCCTCCCGCGCGTTCACGGTTCCGCTGTTTTTTCCCGTGGAGAGACCCAGACACTGGTTGTCGCAACCCTCGGCGCAACGCGCGATGCGCAGGATCTCGACGCACTCTCGGGCGGAAGTGACAGCAAATCGTTCATTCTCCATTACAATTTTCCACCCTTCTCCGTCGGCGAAACTGGCCGCTTCTTCGGTCCGGGCCGCCGCGAAATTGGACATGGTGCGCTCGCCGAACGTTCCCTTTTGGCTGTCGTTCCGGCTGAAGATATTTTCCCATACGCGATTCGGCTCGTTTCCGAAGTGATGAATTCAAACGGATCGACCTCGATGGCATCGATCTGCGGTGCGTCCCTCGCTTTGATGGATGCCGGAGTTCCGATTCTTGCACCGGTCGCCGGAATTTCAGTCGGCTTGGTCAGCGAATTCGACGAATCCGGGAAGATCAGCAATTACAAGCTGCTGACCGATATTCTCGGTGCCGAAGACCATTTCGGCGACATGGACATGAAAATTGCCGGCACGACCGAAGGTATCACCGGTTTCCAGCTCGACCTGAAAATCCGCGGAATCCCCTTCGATCTCGCTCGGAAAGCGATCGCTCAAGCCCGGGAAGCCCGCCTGGCCATCTTGAAATCGATGCTCAGCGCAATTCCCGAGCCGCGGGAAGAGCTCAATCCAAATGCGCCGCGAATCGTAACTCTCCAAATCGATCCGGAGAAAATCGGAGCGCTGATCGGCCCCGGCGGGAAAAATATCCGCCGCATCACGGAAACCACCGGTGCCACGATCGATATCGCCGAGGACAACAGCGGCAAGGTCTTGATTTACAGCAACAACAAAGCCGCTATGGATCGGGCAATTGAAGAGGTGGAGCTCGTTTCTGCCGAAATCACGCCCGGCCGGATCTACCGCGGAGTTGTTCGAAGCGTCAAAGACTTCGGAGTATTCGTTGAAGTTCTTCCTGGACGCGAGGGCCTCGTGCACATCTCTGAACTCGCCGACTTCCGGGTAAAACAAACCGAAGATGTCGCAAAACTTGGCGATGAAATGTGGGTCAAATGCATCGGCGTCAACGACAAAGGCCAGGTCCGTCTCAGCCGAAAAGCAGCAATGGCCGACCGCGCCGCCGCACAAAAAGAGGAAGGCGAACCGGCAGGCGAATAAGAAAAAAACAAATCTAATCAGAAAAGGCAGGCTGGAAACAGCCTGCCTTTTTTTGTTGGTAAAAGTAAGGCTGAGCGTCCCCGCTCGCCCGCTCGAAATGCGTCCGGAAACGCAGCAACCGGCCGCAGCCAGCCAAGAGGTCTGCGCCTAACCTTTCTTAATTGTTCGCAACCAAATCGAGATACGGCTCCCGCTCCTCCTTCGCCATAATCTCCCGAATGTGCTGCACCGTCAAAGGTCCACTGCTTCCTCCCATTCCTTGATATTCCCGCAGTGATTCATCGTAATGAAGGGATCCACTCCCGCTCATTGTGATGTTATTCGCCACGACCGATCCATAGATTTTCGTGTTTCCCGGGACGATAAGGTCGGCATTTGGAGCGTAAATGAGACCATTGAGATATCCGCTTCCGGATAAATAGATGTTCTGAGATTCCGATGCTGTTCCCCAGATTTGAAGTTGCTCGGGGGCCACGTGATTAAGAAGGCCCGCACCGGAAATATCGACATTACCGCCCGTGTAAATCACGAGCGTAGCGTCTTCCTGTAATTGAATTTTCCCCGATCCCCGTATGATCAAAGAGGTCATATTTTCGGAAGGAAAAATCAATGTAACATTTCCAGCAATTTCCAATGTTGAATCGGCCTCGATCGTCATCCTATCCATCATCAGAACGGTATCTACTCCCGGAGCTCCAAGTGTTTCCCTATTTACATATCTGTTGTAGGGTTGTGTGTGATACGGCAGCACATACGGAGAAGTCGCAATCGGCATCAATTCGGCTGGAACTATAACCTCTTCAAATTCCGCAGTGAAATGCGTTGTGATCGCACCAGTTGAATACGAAATTTTACGGCCATCGACCTTCCAGAGATCTTTCAAGTCCTCCGGATCCCAGTCGCTTTCATTCAACGGTCCGAGGTGACCGCCCCATCCCATGACAAGACCGAATTCCGACTCGGATCCAACCGAGGCTCTTCCGTAGATATCCGACGAGCCGAGCTGGATCGCTCCAAGATCATCACTGACGGTCGCAACGCCAACATTGTCCCGGGCAAGATCGGCCCGATACGATTGAAAAACCCCATTTTCCCTGGAATTCCAGCTATCGAAACGTGCCCCGCCACTGGCCCTGATGTGGCCCCTCGCAAGCATTCCATAAGCAAAAAGGCCGCGACCGCCCGACGGTTGCAGATCGGCCTGCAGGATGCGCGTTTCTGACAACTCCTTCTTTCCACGTCGCTCGATGCTCCCGATCGCCGTCACCTTCACACCGCCTCCGGCATTCGGATTATAAGGATCACCCAAAAGGGAAATATCAACGCTTCCGGTTATTCCACCAGCAAAGGTAAAGCCATCGATCCTAAAATGCCTCGTCCCGTCTGCCTGCAACGTCCATTCATCCCATGGACTCTCCCCTACCCGGTCCTTATGTAGCGCCCAAAGAGCATGCTCAACGCCCGATTCTGCGAGATTGAAGGCTGCAGCTCTGTAAAAGGCCCGATGAGAGGATTCGGTCGTTCCATTGCTCAGCGTCAGGTAGCTTGCGATTGCCGCTGCCAAACCGGCTGTAAAAATAACAGCTACAATAAGTGCACTTCCTTTACGGGTATCAGGGTTTATTTTCATTGGACTTTTTTGTTTCGCATCATGTAACGGGAGGAAATAACCGATGCTCTGTTGCTCGACATCCCGGCGCGTCTCTCTAACTCTATGCTGACCTGGATCATTTTTGTTAACGGTCCGGCATTGCTCGGATTGGATGTAAGCGGTAGTTCGTTCTGAGATATATCGAACGATCGAAAATTCAGATTTCGAATACCCGAAGCCAAAACCATATCGGGTTGACCAGCTGCCCTTCGGACAAAGGTGCGGGCATTGGAATCGTAAAGATAGAGAATGTCATCGCCATCGACCGAAAGGCGAAGCGTCTGCGAATTCGGCCAATGGGCCTCATCCGCCTGATGAACATCTCGGGCAAAAAACTGAAGGGCCATCCGGCTATCGCGCTCGAGGTCATGATAGTTGCCCATCGCGATTCCCGTTTTCGTCAGATGAAAAAATGCTGCCAAGATTCCAGCCAGCAACATCATTGAGAGAGCACTGCTGACCATGATCTCGACCAATGTAAATCCGCCCTCGGGATTTGCGGCGAATCGTGACTGATTATGAATCTCGCGTTCCATAATAGTAGTCGTAAAGGCCACCGCGTGCATAGCGGAGGATCAACTTTCGCTCATGTGGCGTACCGGCGATGCTTGTCCAGCTTGCCGTAAGAACGATCTCTTTGGAATCGGCATATCCAGGCACATCGCTAATCAGCCGGGTGATCACAAGCCGGTCTCCTCCGACAGGCGTGTCCTCAAATTGCTCTGGCAACGGAATGGAGGCTGTCGCAGGCAACGCACTGACTGCGCCCCAGTTTAGGAGCCGGATCCGTTCGGCCTCATCTTGCAAAACCTGCGTGACAAGCGTAGTCACACGCGCATTATCGAGATTGTTGAGTCCAACCTGAACGGTGACAAAGACCGAAGCGAGTCCAAGACCCATAACCGCCGCCGCAAGCATCACTTCAACCAAGGTAAAGCCCCGGCGCAGACGCACGTGGGCCGACCGGGCGTTCAAACACGCGTGGGCCACTCCTTTTCCGTAAGTGTTGACGGTTTCCAGATTCATGAAATAGGGGTTCCTTTAGAAGATAAACGCGCCAATCCGATCGATCGAGATTGAAGACCATCGCTTTGAATATCAAGAAAAGGAGTACGAAAGAAGATAGTCCGCCCTTAATTTACATCGTTTTAGCAAAGAAAACTGTCTTTAGACAAAACTTGTGCCAACAATTCGATTTTTTACAAAATAATGAAATGTTAGCAGCTTTTCGATCAGACATGCGCGAAACCGAAAAGCCGAATTCCGGAAGTTTCTTCTCAACCGATTCTCTACTTCTTCCTTTACTGATCGCGCGCTTCTCGTTTGGATTCTTTGCTTTTCATGAAACAACCTGAGCAGCCATTGAAGGTATTGGTCATCGGTTCCGGCGGGCGCGAA
>DATGSL010000160.1:0-16355 GCA_035302665.1 Opitutales bacterium
AAATCGCTGCGTTTGTACGCTCGTTCGCGTTATGGAAATGACCAATTTGATTTCCCGTTTTTTGAGGGATTGAACAAGCGGGGACCGCTGGACCAACCGCTTTCGTCATTCCGTCGGCTGATCCTGCGCAATTCCGGCGGTTTTAACGATTGGGAATTTACCTACTATCGCGATGCGTTTATCCAGTCACTGGTGGCGCCGCTGCCGTTGGAAACTCAGGCGTATCGACCCGCAATTCACTTTGTCAATGGGGAGTACTGGGGGATTATCAATATCCGGGAGCGTCAGGATCGTCACTACCTGTCGAGTCATTTCGATATGGATCCGGATGATGTTGTCATCCTCACCACTCCGTTGCAGCAGCCTTTGGAAGTGGATACTGGCGTGCCGGAGGATTTGGATGATTTTCTGGAAGTCGTGGCGTACGCCGCTGCCAATGATCTGGAGGAACCGCTGCACTACAAATGGGTGGATGAACGGGTCGATCTTCAAAATCTCGCTCAATATTATGCCTTGCAGGTTTATGTGAACAACAAGGACTTTCCGGATAACAACAATGATTTGTGGCGCAAGCGTACGGACTGGGATCCGCAGGCGCCGAAGGGGCATGATGGCCGGTGGCGGTGGCTGCTGTATGATTTTGATTATGGATTTGGCGGATGGGATTTCCCGCGGACCGGGAGGGCTCTGGAGAGAGTCGTTCATGTTCCGGTCGGCAGTTACCGCCGCAACAGCGTGCTGGCAAGTCCGGTAAATCAGTTGTTTCGATCGCTGACGCTGAACAGCACGAGGTTCCGGAATCAGTTTATCAATCAGATGGCGGATCAACTGAATTCCGTTTTTGTTCCGGACCGAGTGCTGGCCCTTCTGGAACAATTTGAGGAGATGGTCGCGCCGACACGGGCGGAGCACAATGCCCGTTGGGGGACGGCGTTGCGAGCGGATCCGAAGATGGCCGATCATGCCTTGAATCGGCCTGGGATCCTGCGGGATCATATCATCGATGTTTTTGGTCTTCAGGAAACCGCGGAGCTGACACTGGAAAACCGTTTGCCGGAGCGGGGGAAAGTTCGCGTCAACAGCCTGCTCATTGATCCGGCATTGCCCGGCCTGCAAAACGCGCAGCTTCCGTATCCGTGGAGCGGGACCTACTTTCGGGATGTGCCGGTGGAACTGGAGGCATTGCCGGAGGAAGGGTATCGCTTTGCCGGGTGGCTGAGAGAGGGCGAGCAGGAGTGGTTTTCGACCGATCCGCTGATTCAGTATACGCTGGCCGGTGACGCGTCGATCGAGGCGGCATTTGAGGAGATCCCGTTGGCGGAACTTCCGGTGGTCGTGCATGCCTGGGATTTTGAAGATCCGGAAGAATATCTGTCACCGTCCTGGACCTTTGGCGGCGGAGAACTGGCGGTCGATCCGGGGCTGTTGACGGAAGTAGTGCGCAACGGGGCGGCGCAGGACTTTCCTTCGGCGCATCTGCGGGTGAACCATCCTCTCGGCGCGGCGATTGTGTGGCATTTGCCAACTGCCGGATTTGAATCGGTAACGGTCGGTTTCGAGACCCGGCGCTCGGGTCAGGGAGCCGGCTTGCAAACCATCGCTTTCACGCTGAACGGCGAGGACTGGGAGGAACTGGAAACTTATCCGGTGCTGAATGCGGCGCCGCAATTTCGCCACTTCGATTTTTCGGACGTTGAGGGAGTCTCGGATAACGCCGACTTTGCCCTCCGGATTACTTTTGAGGAGGGTTCGGGCGGAGAAGCGGGCAACAACCGTTTCGACAATCTGGAGTTGAAAGGGGTGCCGTTGCCTGGGGTGAAACTGCCGCCGGTCGTGAATGACGAAATCGTTCCGCAAAGGTACTCTTTGGTGGCGGGAGCCGCGGTCGAGATGGATCTTGAGGATTGGTTTGCGGATCCTGAGGGCGGCGCGCTCGATTACGGAGCGAATGTTTCCGTAGCTGAAGTGTTGGCGGTTTCGCTGGATGGAAATGTTCTGAATCTGGAGGGTTTGAAAGCCGGAGAATCTTGGGTGACGGTGACCGCAGATGACGGAATGAATCCGTCAGTCGCCCATTGGTTTCGGGTGCTGGTTTATCCGGAGGCTCATGATCTTTCTGCGGGGCCGTATGTTTTTTCTGGTTGGGATGCGGACGCTCCCGCCGGAAGCTATCCCGCGCATATGCTGTTCCTGCAGAGCGATCTCAACGATCCGATAATCGGCGATCCGCTGAACTTTGTTTACCAGATTCCGCCCGACGATGCGGCGAATGCGGAGGATGTGGAATTTCCTTACGCGGCCAGCAATCGGACGCGAATCAATGGGCTTGGCGACGAAGGCGTTGCTTTCATCAATACCGGCCGCGGTCGCGATGTTGGAGCGGCGTTGCTGGCGCTCGATACGCGCGGAAGTGAGGCGATGACGGTTTCCTTTACTGCGGGAACTCTTTTGCCAAACAGCCGTGTTTACGCGCTTCGTTTGCAATATCGCACCTCGCTGGAGGAAACGTGGCGGGACGTGCTGGATGAACACGGAGATCCGGTGGAATACATCCGGAATGAAACTGCGGGGCATCAGCGGCGTTTTGGTCCCATTCTTTTGCCTTCGGAACTCGAAGGGCTGACGAACCTGCATTTGCAGTGGCGCTATCATTATCTCAGTGGCGATAGCGGTCCGCGGGCACAGTTGCGCTTGGCGGATATTCATATTGCGGCCGGTGGGTCTGACGTGATTTCAGATTTTTCGGACTGGGTGACGAAACATTTTACCGCGGAGCAGATTGCCGATTCGGGTGTGAGCGCGGCGGACGTCAGCCCGATGAGGGACGGAGTGGCGAATCTGATGAAATACGCGCTCGGCCTTTCTCCTTGGGAACGCGTGACAGAGGCGCAGTTGAAGCAGGGGCTGACGGAAGCGGGAGAGTTGTTCATCCGTTTCCACCGGGACGAATCCAAGGAGGATCTCATTTACGTGGTGGAAGTTTCGGAGGATTTGCAGGAGTGGAAGACTGTGTTTGATTCGGCCCAATTGCCGGCGCAGCCAAACAGCGATGGTGAATGGCACGTGGTCGTTGCGGAGCCGGAAGAAGGCGAAGGAAGAAAATTCCTGAGACTGGAAGTGCGACTAAATTTTTAAAGCGGAAGGGTGTTGAAGGTCGAGTCGGAGAGCGGGGGGAGGCGGTTTTTGCGGTAAATTAAAGCGGTCGGACCATGTATTGGTTCTGCGGGTGTCGCCTTTTCAAAAACATGACAGAGCTGTCCCGGCACCTTTTCTCGAATTTCTTTGACGGTTCGATCTGCTTCTTTCAATCTATCTTTCGGGGCTCGTCCGTAAAGCTTATTGATCCTGGTAAAAACCTGATTAATTGTTTCACACCAACAGGTTAGGGTTAATGAGCCGCGGGCGAGCTTTTTATGTAAATTGCTGCTCGGGTTTCCGGTTGTGGGCTTCTGCCAATCAGGAGATTGGCGTTCCCGGGCGCGCCGATCTTCCGATCGGCATATAGCGGTTCCGCAGCTAACCGTCGCCGTCCGGACCGGCAGTTTCCGGTCCGCAATCTTCCGCTGCGTACGAAATGCTAGCGGAGATTTGCGCCGGGTGCGCCGATGTCGAAGGCGTAGAGGCGACTGTCGTAGGTGCCGGCGAGGAGAATGCCGGAGGGCGCGATCACGGGAGTGGTTTGAATATCGGAAGCGATCGTGCGCGTCCAGCGGAGGTTGCCGTTTGGCTCCATTGCGACGAGTTCCCCGCCGTGTGTGGCGAGATAAATTGTTCCGCGGCTGTCGAAGACGGGAGCCGATCGGAGGATGGAATTTTCGAGCTGGTTTTTCCAAAGAAGATTTCCGTCGGGCGAAAGGGCGTAAATGTGTCCCTTCTCGTCGCCGACAACGATTTTTCCGTCGGGCGCAATCGCCGCAGGTGAGGCGATTTCCGCATCGGCTTCAAAGGACCATTGCGGATTTCCGCGGCGATCGATCGCGTGGAGTTTCCCATCGTATCCGCCGAGGTAAACGGTTCCGTTTTCATCTGCGGCGGGCGTCGCTTTAAGTGGCGTGTTCAGGTCGTGGAACCAGCGGGAATTTCCGTTGAGGTCGAGAGCGAAGAGTCTTCCGTTTTGGCTGGCGACGTAGAGGATCTGGTTTTCGTGGAGAATTGGAGAACCGGAAACGGGTGCTCCCATGTTTCCGCTCCAACGTTCCTGGCCGTCGTTTGTGAAGGAATAAAGGGTGCCGTTTCGGGATGCGAAATAGACGTTGTCGTCGTTATCAAGGACTGCGGCGCCTTCGATTTCGGAATCGGCTTCGAACGACCAGCGAATTTCTCCGGATGGGGAAACCGCGTAGAGGAAGTAGTCGTTGCCGCCGATGAAAACGGTTCCGTCGGCGCCGATCGCTGCCGAACCGCGGACTGGATAGTCGGTTGAAATCGACCATTCTTCGCGGCCGTCGATCGAGACGGCGTAGATTTTGCTGTCGTCGGAGCCGAAGTAAACGGTTCCATTTGGTGCCACGGCGGGCGATGATGAAATCTGAGCCCCGGTTTCGAAGCGCCATTTTTCGCCGGTGCTTTTTCCGCAACCGGTTGCCAGGAGAACCGCGGCCAGAGCGGCCGAGGTTCTAAGGCAAGATTTTATTGTTCGGGTTTTCATTTTTAGAGAGATCGGTTGGTTTTGTTGAAATAAGATCAAGCTCCCGGGCACCAGCGACCGTGGAAGCTGCGTTCGAAGACGCGATTGACCTGCGGTCTCGGCACCCACTCGACGTGACCGTCGGCGAAACCGTAGTTGAAGCCGGCGTCGCGGTGGTTTCCGGTCGAATTGGTCGGGCAATTTTGACTGCGCGGATCGTCGGCGCCGTCAAAGATGAGAACGGAAATGCTCTCCATTCCTTCGGCGGTGATCGGCGTTTTCATCACGGCCCCCATCGGATGTCCGGCGCCGTAATATCCGAAGTATTCGTAGCTGTGGCCTCCGCTGGAGTCTTCGCGTCCGCCGCCGGCATTATCGAGGAGATCGATCACTCTTCCGGCGCGGTCGACCCTGTGGATATCGACGACATTTTTTGTGCTCGGGCAGATGAAAAGGTCCACATCGTCGACCCAATCGGGGTAGAGATAGAAGGGTGCGCCGTCGTTCGATGAGCTTTGCACGGGCCAGTAGCCGATATTGTTGTTATCATCGGCAAACATATGCATCGCGAGCAATTGCTGGCGGATATTCGTTTGGCATTTTGCGCGATATCCCTGTTCGCGGACCTGTCCGGTGACCGGGATCAGGATCGATGCGAGGATTCCGATGATCGCGATAACTGTCAGAAGCTCGATCAGGGTAAAAGCGCGTGTGCCGATCGTTTCGATATTCCTCCCGGAACGGTTCCGGGAGGTTGTTTGTTTCTGAATTGTATTCATTTTCGTTTTCTTTCTTTTCCAAGAAAATTATCGGGCCAGGCGCCAGAAGACGCGGTCGGCTCCGGCGGGAATCGGCCCGCTCCAGGTGTTGCCGGTCTGGTCGGTGTCGATGGTTTCCCATTCTCCGTCAACCAGATCGAAGGTTCGCTGAACCATGTAAGGAGCGCCTGATTCGTTCTCGATGGTGAGGACGATGGTTTCTCCGACTTTTTCGATGGCTGTCACTTTGAGTTCGCCGTCAGTGCTTTCGTGAGCGACGCCGTAGATGTCGGCGTAAAGGAAGTGAGCATTGCTCGTTTTCCAGGTGGCAAATCCGTGGCGGCCGCCGACTGCAGGAGCGCTCGCATCTTCCCATTCCCAGCGATGAATCGGGAAAAGGGTGTCGAAGTCGCGGACGTTCATTACGTAGCGGCTGCCGGTCCGTGAGAAGCTAACGAGAAACGGGCGGGCTTCGGTGAAGACGAAGGTATCGTCGCCGATGAAGAGATCGGTCCAGAGACCGCCGGATTTTCGGCTGACGACAACTCCGTTTGGAATCGAGCCGTCGCTCGGACCGTAGTTTCTTGCGAAGAGAACCCGGCCGTAGTTTTCAGAATCTTGATAATCGAAGACGAAGCCGATCGCTCCCGGGTCGAAAGGATGGAAGGCCATTTCGAGCGCGTAAGCGGAGAGGTTGCTCCCCGGAGTCAACAGGACGGGACCGTCGGCGTCGGCTTTCGGGAACGCGTTGTCGCCGCTGGTATTTTCTCCTTGTCCGCTCATTTCGACGAGGGTGCCGTGAGCGCTATTGCGCCAGTTTCCGCTGAAATTGGGATTCGGGTTCGTCCAACCTTCCGGAAGATCGCCGGGCAAAGGAGCGTTGGACCAGTCTTCGTGGAAGAGAACGGTTCCGTCAAAGTCGGCAATCGTGAAGGTTTCGAAAAGGCTTCCGGCGGAAACCGGATTCCATTCGGGGAGATCAGTTCCTCCCGGAGCGCCACCTTGGGCCCAAGTGCCGAATCCGGCGCGGCCCGAGGCGAGATTTTCGTCATAGACCCAAATCTCCTCCCGTTGACCCCAGCCCGGAGATGTTGTCCATGGAACATCGTCCCAGCCGGTGCCGCTGACGACGAGGTTGCTGCCATCCTGTTTCACTTCGAGGCGAATCCGTTTGTAACCGGTTTGGTCGCTCGGATCGGTTGTCAGAAAGGCGGTGCCGAGATTGCGGTATTGTCCATCGATACGGCTACTGACGCTCAAACCGTAGATTGGGCGGTTCGGTGCGTCGTTCAGTTCTCCGGTGATGGTGACCCGGTAGAAATTGAGCTCATCCTGGTAGCGGAAATAGAGCGAGGAACCATCATCGTCGCCGACGGAAATCACGGTCGAGAGGATCGTTTGGTCGCTCCAAGTTTCGTCCCAGGCTTCGTCGCGGATGATCATTCGTGGGCCGTCGTAGCTGACGCCATCGACTGCGGTTACTGATTCTCCATTTGGGTGAAAGGGAGTCAGGGCGCTGCGGCTGTTGTTGCTTCTTTCCCAGGCGCCGCGGAAGCCGTTGCCGAAATCTCCGATGATGAACTGTCCGGGAAGTTGCGGGTCGCGCTGAACATTTTCCCAGAACGAAAGGGCGAGATTGTCGGTGCTCACGAGTTCTTCTGCGACCGTCGGATCGGTGCCGCGGAGATATTCTTCGAGATTGCTTGCGCCGTCGCCGTCGGGATCGTCGTCAGCCTGTGCGGAAAGATCGCCGAAGTAGTGGAGTTTCCACCAGTCGGGAATTCCGTCGCCGGAGCTGGCGGCGTCAAATTGGGCGAGGAATTGCAAAGGACGGCTCATTTCGCGTCCGCTGAGGAAGGCAGAGTTGCTTCGCGCGTCTCCGCTCCATCCTGCGAAAACGTTTCCGGCTTCGGGCAATGCTTCGAGTTCGATCATGGAATCGTCCTTGATCCAGATTTCCTGGTTTCCGGAAATCGTCGTTTCGGTATTAACTCCGCCGAAAAGAATGACGTCGTCGCCGGCTGCTGCGCTGTAGAAGGCAAATGTTCCGACACCGGTGCCGGTGCCTCCCCATCCGTAGATGCGGAAGATGATTTCGCTGTCGATATCGCGCAGGCGCGGATCTTCGGGAAGAATAAAGAGATGGCTGTCGAACTGCGTGCCTGAATTTTGATCCTGAATTCGGACAGATTCGGCGACGGTGTAAGTGGAAAAATTGTCGAAGCTGTAGAGCAGCGCGAGGCTGTGTGGTCCCGTCGCGGTGTAGCGATAGGGAGCGTAAATCGAATTCAGCGCGAGAGACGTTCCTTCCACCGGCGTGAAGTTGAATTCCAGATATTTTCCGCCTGTGATTGCATCGGCCAGACTCGGGGTGCCGTTCCAATTTTCGGAGCTGATGCCTCCGAGCGCCAACCCCCGCGGAGTGAGTCCCGGGCCGCGGGTCATGATCGACGGAGCGAGGCCGTCGGCAACGGTTGAGGCAGGCACGCCATTGGTGTTCGAAATTTGTCCGTCAACATCTCCGGGGTGATTGTAATGGGAAAAGTTAAATCCGATGACCGGAGTCCGATCGGTTTGGAGAAGGCGAACTTCGCCATCACCTTCTGTGGAAATTTCCAAGCGATTTTGGCGTTCCCACTGCCATTCGAGAGTAGTTGGAGTATCGAGTGTAAAGGTGACGCTGTTGCCGGAACCTTGCTCGGGCGCCGATCCGGTAGCCGTCCAACCGATCAGTTTATCGCGTTGGCCGTCGATGCCGGGAATCGTGTCTGGAGCGGTGACGGTGATTTCCGAACCGTCGGGATAGAGGTAGGTTCCCGGCTCCGGATCAGTGTTCAATTGTGAGGAAACGATCGTCAGCGGAATCTGGCCTTCGGCGGCGACGATTCCGCGGAGGAAAGGGCCGCCTGAGCCGCGCCCGAGAGCGACGGTGTTGGTCGGAGTTGTCAGAGTGTTTCCCCATCCGTAGAGGCGGAAAGTGACCGTTGTTCCGTTTGGAAGATCCTGAAGTTCCGGAATTCCCGATAAAACGATCGGTGGCATCGGGGCTCCTTGCAGATCATCGACCCGCCGGGTCATGTAGAGATACGGTTCGTCGGAGACGTAGGTTTCATTGACACCGGAACGGCCGTGGTAGGTGAAGTAATCTTCGGTCCAGCCGATCGAATCCCAGATCGGGCCGATTGGAACGATCGTGGTGCCTGGTGTGGCAAAACCGTCGAGGCTGTATTGCCATTCGAAAAACATCGGTGCATTGACGGCGGAACGGCGCATCGAGACGGTCAATTCGGAGAGGGAAACGCGAAAACCGTCCTCAACGGTAAAGCCGAATTCGAAATAATCGCCGTTTGTGAGCGCGGTATGTCGGCCGGGGTCGTCGCGGTTCCATCCGTTCGAAGAGAAACCTTCGCCCAAATTGGCCGGTTGGATTCCGGGACCGTAGGTCAGGTCCTGCGGAGTTACGCCGATCGCCACATCGGTGGCTTCGTGAAATTCGGTTGCGGCGGTCGGAGTTTCGGAGAAATCCCATCCGACTACCGTATCGGCGGCGGCTGCGGTGCCGTTGAAGAGCAGCGATGCGGCGAGCGATGCTGCGCCGGCCCAAAGGCTTCGGCTGCGAGATTGAGTTGATAACAGTTTCATAGATTGGTTCGTTGGGAATCAGATGTGGTTTCCGGTCCGAAACCGGGAAAGGAAACCGGACGATTTGTTTTTTGCTGTAAAAGCTCTGTTCATCTCCGCAGCACTTTAGATCAGGAATGTTCCGCGCGGATGGCGGCTATGTTTCAAAGTGGTGAAGTTTTCCTGGAGGAGAAAAAAGCTGGGGACGGATCCGGCGCGGGAAGGGATTTCGGTTTTTAAAACCGATTTTCGTTGTTTGCGTTTACTGTTTGGGGTTGGAATCGGTTTATTATGAAGCTGAGAGTTTTATTGCTTTCCGCGTTTTTCGGTTTGGGTGCGGCGGTTGTTGAAGCGACGGATATTGCCGAACCGATCGACGTAGCGCCGGTCTGGTCGGCGCATCCGGTCGGGTTTTCGCTGTTAACGCACGGGGAGAAGCAGTTTGTTGCTTTTTATGATGCCGAGCGGACGATGACGGTCGGAGTGCGCGGGTTGGAAGAGGAGGAGTTTACCTTCGTTCAGTTGCCGCGCCGGACCGGATGGGACAGTCACAACTACATAACGATGGCCGTGGGCAACGACGGTTTTCTTCATCTGACCGGCGATATGCACGGGTCCAAACTTCTTTATTTTCGGACGGAGCGACCGGGCGATATTTCAACTTTTCGGCAGATTGAAGAAATGGTGGGCCGGGACGAGACGCGAATGACGTATCCGCGTTTTTTTCGAGGTGCCGGGAATGAATTGATTTTTACTTATCGTCAGGGAGGAAGTGGAAATGGGGAGCAGATTTACAATCGGTATGAGCCGGAGACGCGGACCTGGAAACGGTTACTCGATCAGCCGCTCGTGAGCGGGGAGGGGCTGAAAAATGCTTATCTCGACGGCCCTCGGCGCGGTCCGGATGGATTTTATCATCTTGCCTGGATTTGGCGGGATACGCCCGATTGTGAAACGAATCATCATATTTCCTATGCGCGCAGTCGCGATCTGATGAAGTGGGAGCGCGGAGATGGAAAACCGCTTGAGCTACCGATCACGTTTGGGAGCGGAGCGGTCGTCGATCCGGTGGAGCCAGAGGGAGGGGCGATCAACAACAATGTTCGGCTCGGATTCGATTCGCGGCACCGTCCGATTATTTCGTATCACAAATTCGATGGCGATGGGAATACGCAGATTTACAATGCGCGGCTTGAAGAAGGGGAGTGGAAAATTTATCAGACGACCAACTGGAAGCATCGTTGGTGGTTTGAGGGGCGCGGCTCGATTATTTTCAAGTTGCGGGTGAGAAATGTGGCGCCGGTTTCGGAAGGGAGATTGCGTCAGGATTTTGATCATTGGGTTTATGGCAACCGCCGGTTGATGTTGGATGAGGAAACGCTTCAGCCGGTGGAGGAGCGGGAAGTGCCGCGATCGCGACCGGAGGAATTGGAGGTTGTGGAGTCCGATTTTCCGGGGATGCAGGTTCGCTGGGCCGGGGATTCGGGGAGAAGTCCGGATGGAAGCCGATATCTCTTGCGCTGGGAAACCTTGCCGCAAAATCGCGATCGGGCGCGGAAGGGCGATTTGCCGGAGCCGACGATGCTTCGGCTTTACGACTTGGGCGGTGATTGACCGCAGTTGGCGAAGATTCCGTTTCGAGTACGGCTAAGTTTTTTTAAGCAAAAGGGGAAAACGTTTGCCGGCCGCTTCTGTTTTTGGAATCGTTTTTTTTGCGTCAGAGCGTTCGGGTCAGTTTCCCCGACTCGATCCGGACGGGAAGAGAAAAGATTCGCTGTCGGGATTTCCTCTCAACGAAGCGCCGAGGTCGGTGATATCGCTTCCGCTCGGTTGCTGGAAAACGCGCAATCCGAAGTGCGGGAGAATCGCGAGGAAGTGATCAAAAATATCTGACTGAACGCCTTCGTGGACGACCCATGAAGTGTCGCTGGTAAAGGTGTAGATTTCCAGTGGAAGTCCGTGGGCGGTCGGCGCGAGTTGGCGCACGAGCAAAATCATCTCATGGTTGAGCTGTTTGTGTTGGCGGAGGTAGGCGATGCAGTAGGCGCGGAAAGTTCCGATGTTGGTGAGGTGGCGTCCGTTGAGAAGGTCGTCGACATCGAGTTTCGCCTCGCTGTTGTGTTCCTGGATTTCTTTTAAGACGCGCACGAGGTAAGGGCGAAGGAGGTTGATTTTTTTGCAACGCTCCAGGAGTTCCTCGTCGAGAAACCGGATCGTGCACATGTCGATGTAGATCGGGCGTTTGATTCGCCGACCGCCCGATTCGAACATTCCGCGCCAGTTTTTAAAGGAATCGGAGATGAGGAGGTAGGAGGGAATCGTGGTGATGGTTTTGTCCCAATTCTGGACTTTGACAGTGGTTAAAGAAACATCGGTGACGAATCCGTCGGCGTTTTGCTGTGGCATCTCGATCCAGTCGCCGGTTTGCACCATATTGTTGGCGGAAAGCTGGATACCGGCGACGAATCCGAGGATGGCATCTTTGAAGACGAGGAGCAGGACGGCGCCGAGTGCTCCGAGTCCAGACATGAGGATCAGCGGCGATTTTCCGAGAATGACCGCGAGGATCAGGATGATCCCGATCAGGATCGTGGTGAGCTTGATCGCTTGGATGAAGCCTTTGATCGGCAAGGGGCGGGTGCGTTGACCACTGTTGTAGGCGTCGAGGGCGACATTTAGCGCGGCATCGATCACGACGAGGGCGACCCCGATCAGGTAAACCTCGACGGCGACCCGTGCGATATCGACGAGGATCGGCCAGTCGGCGAGGAAGACGGGAGTAAGGAGTTGGATGACGATCGCCGGCGCGATGTGGGAGAATTTGTGGAAAACCTGGTGTTTCCGGAGCAGGAGGAGAAGCGGCCAACGGGAGCGGGCGATTGCGGCGTTGATCAGACGGATGAGACCGGCCTTTGCGATGAAGTTGGCGAGAAAGGCCAATGCGGCGATGATGACAATGCCGGAGGCGAGGAGAACCGGAGCCGCGGTTTGCGCGGTGAACCCCCATTCGAGAAGTTGGTCCTTGAGAAATTCCACGGAATGGACTGTACTTCGCAGCGGGACGGCGTCCAGCGGAAAATGGATGAGCGGATTTGGGCAGATTGGATTTTCCAGATCGTTTCAATTAGAATTTCCGTTTTGTTTGGGCCGTGTCTTATGAGGGAAGTAAATCGCTTCGAAAGCGACACGGGATTGTCACGTGAGCGTAACATTGATCGATTACGGTGCAGACCGGCGAAATTCATTATGAGCGAAAAGACCGCAAAGATTCTCGTTGTCGACGATGAACGGGACGTAACTGAACTGGTTGGCTATCATTTGCGTGCCCAAGGCTGGCACGTGGAGGAGCTGAGCGATCCGACGCGCATTTTGGAGGTTTCCCGTCGGTTTGATCCGGATTTAATTATCCTCGATGTGATGATGCCGGAGATCGACGGACTGCAAATCTGCCGGCTTTTTAAGGCGGATCCCGCTTTTCAGGATGTTCCGATCATCCTCTTAACGGCGCGGGCCCAGGAGGAGGATCGGATTCTCGGATTTGAGATCGGGGCGGATGATTATGTTTGCAAGCCATTCAGTCCCCGGGAGCTAACCTTGCGGGTGCAGGGCCTTTTGCGACGTCGCGAAGGGAAATCGGAGGAGGCAACCAAACAACGGGTCGCCGGGGCTGTCGTTCTTGACGAGGATCGGCATGAGGTTCGGGTCGATGGCGAGCCAGTCGCTTTGACCGCTACTGAATTTCGTTTGTTGAGCCTTTTGATGGAGCGTCAGGGGCGTGTGCAGTCGCGGGAGCAGCTATTGGTCAATGTCTGGAATTACGACGAGGAGATGGAGACTCGGACCGTGGACACTCATGTTCGGCGATTGAGAGAGAAGCTCGGATCGGCGGCCGATATTATCGAAACAGTGCGGGGCGTCGGCTACCGTGTTACCGACAAGGGATGAATCCTTGGTATCTCATCTTTCCGTTGGTTTTTGGTTTGGCTTGGGCTCTTTGGTGGATCCGGGCCCAGAATTGGATTGTTCGCGGTGTGGCGGAATCCTTGAGGAAAGGACACGGTTTTTTGCGAGATACGAATCGCGGACTTTATCGGAATCGACACTGGAGGGGCTTTATCGATACGGCGAACGAAGTCCTTGAGAAGAAAAGGCAGCTTGAGGCGGAGCGGACGGGCCAGGTTGAGCGGATGAAAGCGACGCTGGCCAGTATGCAGGAAGCGGTGCTGATCGTCGATGACCAGGATCGGTTTCATCTTGCCAACGATGCTTTCTGGCGGTTGTTCCCGACTGATCCGCGGGAGGACGAAGGGATTCGGAGGGTTTTGCGGAGCAGTGCATTGAGTCAATTGCTGAATGCGGTTCGGCGGGGTGAATCGCCGGACCGGATTGAGATCGAATTTATGGGAGAGAAATCGTCGGTCTGGGCGGAGGTTAGCGGTTCGCGGATTCCTGGCTTTGGGACAGAGAGCGAGGAAAATACGTTGTTGGTTTTGCACGACACGACCCGGCTGCGGCGGCTGGAATCGGTTCGAAAGGAATTTGTCGCAAATGTTTCTCATGAGCTCCGCACGCCGCTCAGTTTGATCAAAGGTTATGTGGAAACGCTTTCCGACCCTGCGATCGAGATTCCGGAAGCCGATCGTCGTCGTTTTCTAGGAATCATTCAAAAGCATACGACGCGATTGGAGCGGTTGGTGGAGGATCTTTTGGCACTTTCGCGGTTGGAGAGCGGGAGTCCGCGTCTGCGCAAGGAGCGGATCGATCTCAGAAATTTGATGCGGGAGATTGTCGATAGTTTCCGGTCGAGCGAGACGTTATCGGGTTTTCATTTTGTGCTCGATTTGGAAGAAGGATTGCCGCGGGTGGAGGCCGATGCGCTCCGGATTGCGCAGGTTTTGGGGAACCTGTTGGAGAACGCGATCAAATATTCCGGCGACAGTAAAGAGATTGAAGCTGGTATGCGCCGAGAAGGAGATGTGGTGAAAACCTGGGTGCGGGATCGTGGGATTGGGATTTCGGGTGACGATCTGCCGCATATTTTTGAGCGTTTTTACCGTGTGGACAAAGGTCGCTCGCGTGAAAGCGGCGGGACCGGGCTCGGCCTGAGCATCGTCAAGCACATCGTCCAGCTTCATGGCGGAGTTGTTCGGGCGGAAAGCACTCCGGGAAAAGGGACCTGTATTTACTTCACGCTTCCGGTGGCCGGGAAGCCGGAGAGCGCTCCTCCGGATGCAGGGTAGGGGCGGAAGCATTTATTTTTTGACTACACGGAGACAGATCGAATGCGTTTCGGGTGTTGCCGAATTGTCCACATTGTTGCAGTTTAGCAACATTTGTTCGGGGCGTTTTTCGAGAAAGAGGTGATTTCTCCGTGAGGTTTTCCGGGAAAGTAGCACCCGGAAAATCAGGAATGACAGTTTCGGAAAAAGCCGGATGGTATCGACTTGTGGATCGGTCGGCTTGTTGGTTTGCCGCTTCGGAGAATTGGGAGGTTTGTTCGGGATGTTGATCGGCCGTCAACAAAATTCGATCTGTTGATAATCATCAATGGATGTATTCGTTGTTATTTTACATATTTGCAACTATCTGGTCGCAAGCAGATTGCGAAAGGCTTCTGGGGTTGTTTTCTTTTTGGGTTGTCCTGTTGGTATGGCTTTTGCTTAGGTATTCGCTGTAGTTGACGTGTCAGCTATATCAATCTTATTGAACCCGGATTTCTTTTGTTGGAAAGTAAACCCTTAACATTCTCTGAAACTTCTTCTTTAAGACGATTGGAGGCCTCCTGTTTTTCCCGAATTTTCCGGAAGGAGGGTGCGGCATTTGTCCAGCAGTTTCGGAAGAGCCTCGTTTATTATGACCAAGCCTTTTTATTTGAAAGAGCCGTTTAAGCAGTCTCGAACCACAGCCGGTTTCACTCTGATCGAACTGCTCACTGTGATCGCGATTATTGGAATTCTGGCATCGATTCTGATACCAGTTGTCGGGGCGGTCCGCGAAAGCGCCCGAAAAAGCAAATGCATGAGTCAGATGCGGCAGGTCGGTTTGGCGATCCTCGCTTATGAAAGTGAATATGGTGTTCTTCCCGGACCGAGCTATCGGCGGGTTCGCAAACCGGTTTCCCGCTCGGCTGATTACCGGGAGATCAACTGGACGCTTTCCGATTACGTCGGCCTCCGTTCGGAGGTCTTTGAGTGTCCGACCAATTCGAGTGTTTTCGACTCGACGATGAATCCGGGAAATGTCGCCTTTTTGCTCAATAATACGAGCAACGCAGAACGCTCAAATCCTCCGCGCTATTTTGGCTATCCGAGTCGGGCGCAATCGAATCCGTGGGTGCCCGGAGGGATTATGCCTGCCGATAACCAAGGGATGCCAAAAAGTCTCGAACAGATCATTTCGGCCGGAACGGGCACCGAAGGGATGGAGCGGACGGAGCTCAGTCAGATTTGGATGATCTCCGATGTCGATGGGGGCAACTATAGCGCGAGCTCGATCGGCACGATCCGCACGGATAGTGTTCCTTTGCATGATGCGGCTGGGTATGTTCACGGCGATGGACGCAATTATGTTTTTTTCGATGGCCATGCTGAATACCGGAAGCATGATGACCTTCCGTGGTATGGTTATCCGGTTTCCCAGCATTAATTTTCCCTCCAGCTCGGTAGAAGAATCTCACTGAAGTTTTTTTAACTCGTCGAATTTCAACTCTCTCACTCTCGTTCCAAAGAGCCATGATAAAAAAAATAAATATAAGGAAGTTAGCGGCTTACGCCGGGGCCGCTTGTCTTCTCTCGCTCCCGGTTTCGCCTCTTTTAGCTCAGCCACTGACCTTAAATGGAACGGGCCCTCAAAATGTTTTTGAGAACCAAGGAGTGCTTATTTATCAACCCGCACCGCTCTATATCGGCTTTGGCTCTGGTCCGGATGCGGCAAATACTGAAGTTACGCAGATCGGTACAAGTTTTCTAACCGGAGGGCCGGGATACGTCGGTTATTCGGATGGAACCGGTCAGCGCAATACGGTTGTATGGAATCTCGACGGCGATTCGTATGTTCAGATGGGCTTCGACGTCAACGGCCTGGCAAATGTGCTCGGTTATGACGGAGATGTAACGATCAACATCGATGGACACAGTGCGCCGAATGGAGGGCTTCTCGATCCGGAACCGCTGACGGGTGCCTGGGGTAATTTTCGGACTGAGCGCGTGACATTGGCAGCGCGGGAAGGATCTTCTGCGACAGTTAATTTGAGAGGGCCGCATGCAAACTGGTATGCTTGGTCGCGTCACATCGACATCGGACCGATGGGCAGGGGCGAGGTTAATATTTTGGAAGGTGCCGGTCTTGTC
>DATGSL010000161.1:0-2812 GCA_035302665.1 Opitutales bacterium
GGAAGCAGTCGATTCGGGGCGGTTTGGAAAACTGAGCCAATGCTCAGCCTTTATCCCGTGGTTTCGGGACGAAAAATATTATTCCGATGTCGCTTGGCGCGGAACTTGGGAACTCGACGGCGGCGGAGCCCTGATGAATCAGGGGATTCACGCTGTCGATATGCTCCTTTGGATCGCCGGTGACGTTGCCGAAGTTTCGGCGAAATGTCAGACCCGTTTGCACGATATTGAAGTCGAGGACAATGCAGTTGCGTGGCTTCGCTTCACGAACGGAGCGATCGGAGTGATTCAGGCGAGCACCTGTTCGTATCCTGGACAGCCGCGACGAATCGAAATCATGGGCGAGAAGGGGACTGTTATCCTTGAAGACGATCTCTTCAAGACCTGGAGTTTTGCAGATGAACAACCAGGTGATGCCGAAAAGCTGAATCCACCTCAACTCTCCGGAATCGGCGGCGGTGCCTCCGACCCAAGAGCGATTGGAACAGAAGGACACCGTCGGCTTTACGTCGATTTTGTCGATTCGATTCGGGAAAATCGTCCTTCGTTGATCACCGGCGCTGAAGCACGACGTGCAGTCGAGCTGATCCGTGCCATTTATCAATCGAGCCGCGAAGGCCGGACCATTTCTCTTCGATAAAAATAAAATGCCGCCCGGAAAATGACCGGGCGGCTTCTTGCTGCCCGTGATGAATCTCGTTGCTGTCGCCTTTCGAGGAGGCTTCTGCTTTACATCCTGAAAGCGCGCACCTTTAATTAGCTGCCTTATTTTCAGGCGATAATCTATGAAACAGCGGACCATCTCACGTGAGGTGAGCATCAAAGGAAAGGCCCTTCACACGGGCGATGAGGTAACTCTCACTCTCAAACCGGCTCCCGTCGATAGCGGCATCGTTTTTCGGCGTACGGATCTCTACGGCAAACCGGAAATTCGTTCACAGGTCGAATTCGTGACCGAACTCGTTCGCAGCACCACGATTTCCTCCGGTTACACAAAAATTCACACGGTTGAACATGTCCTCAGCGCACTTCACGGCCTGGCGATCGACAATGTCATCATCGAAATGGATGCGAGTGAACCGCCGATCATGGATGGTTCCGCCCGGGCATTCGTCGAGTTGATCAAGAAAGGAGAACCGGTCGAACAAGATAAACCCCGCGTTTATTTCGAACTCGATACTCCGGTTTCGATCATTTGGGAGAATTCTTCGATCGTCGCCCTTCCGAGCGATACTTTTAAAATCTCCTGCACTTCCTCGGACGACAGGGGAGTTCACACCCAACATTTGTCGCTCGAGATCGATCCCGATACGTTTGAAAATGAAATCGCCTCCGCGCGGACATTTACCGTTTACGAGGAAATTGAAGAGCTGCTAAAACTCGGAAAAATCCGCGGCGGAAGCTTGGAAAACGCGGTCGTTCTTAAAGGTGACAAAGTTCTTTCCAAAGAACCGCTTCGTTTCAAAGACGAGTTCGTTCGCCACAAAATCCTCGATATTATCGGCGATATTTTCCTTCTCGGTATGCCGATCAAAGCGCACATCATCGCGATGCGCCCCGGTCACGCGATCAATTCCGAACTGACTCGCGCGCTCGCAAAACAATTGGAAATGCGCAAAAAGGGCGTAAAACCGAAACCAGTTCCAGCGCCGAAAACAATTGTTCCGACCGAGACCTCCCTCGATATCGGCCAAATTCTCGAAACTCTTCCACATCGTTATCCGTTCGTGATGATCGACCGGGTGATCGAAATCATCGATGACGACCAGCTGATCGCCGTTAAAAACGTAACGATCAACGAACCATATTTCCAGGGCCATTTTCCAGGAAAACCGGTCATGCCGGGCGTTTTGCAGATCGAAGCGATGGCTCAGGCTGGCGGGATTCTCATGCTTCGCCAATTGAAAGATCGCCCAAAACTCGCGTTTTTCATGAGTTGCGACAAAGTGAAATTCCGCAGGCCGGTCGAGCCGGGCGATCAACTTGTCATCGACGTAAAAATCCTAAAAATTCGCGCCGGAGGTAAAATTGCCACCGCGCGCGCCGCATGCACCGTAAACGACCAACCGGTTTCCTCCGCTGATCTCATGTTCACACTCGTTGACTCAGCCGATGCGAGTTAAGCTCGTTTTTTTCAAAAGTTCATGCAAAAAGACGAGCCAACTACAAGCTCTCAGGCAGCGAAAATTCACCCGACCGCGATCGTCGAAGAGGGCGCAAAAATCGGTTCCAACTGCATCATCGGGCCGTATGCATTTGTCGGTAGCGAAGTGACGCTCGGCGACGGCTGCCATTTACATCATCACGCCACCGTCGATGGTTTCACGACGCTGGGACGAAATTGCGAACTTTTTCCATACGCATGCGTCGGCCTCAAAACGCAGGATCTGAAATACGCCGGCGGCAAACCTGGTCTGAAAGTCGGCGATGAGAATGTTTTCCGTGAATTTTCCACGATCCATACGGCGACCGATGACGGCGACTTTACGATAATCGGCCACCGCAACTATTTCCTCGCCTATACGCATGTAGCCCACGATTGCGTCATCGGAAACGACGTGATCATGAGCAACAACGCCACTCTCGCCGGACATGTCCATGTCGAGGATTTCGCCATTCTCGGCGGAATGGCCGGCGTCCACCAGTTTTGCCGAATCGGCACCCGGACCATGATCGGCGGCTGTTCGAAAGTTGAAAAGGATATTCCGCCTTTCTTCATCGCTGATGGCCAACCGGCTTACGTCCGCGGTGTAAATGTCGTCGGTTTGCAACGGGCAAACTATACGAACGAGCAGATTTCGGTTATTAAAAC
>DATGSL010000162.1:0-4681 GCA_035302665.1 Opitutales bacterium
CCAAGCGGCGGCGTTTAAAAAAGGGCGTCCGGAGGAGCTTGGGTTTGTTTCGACAAAACCGATCAGTGCGGGAATCTCGCCGACTTCATTGGCGATCTGGAGGAGCGATTCCTCGACATCGGGGACAAAACGGCGCTTGAAGAGCAAGTCGCGCGGCGGAAAACCGCAGACGGCGAGTTCCGGAAAGACGACGAGTTCGGCGCCGTCCCGGCAGAGCTGCTCGTAGGCTGCGATCACTTTGCGCCGGTTTCCGGCAAGATCGCCGACGATGGTATTGATCTGGGCAATTCCGATCCGCATCTGTTCAGTTTGTGGCTTTCGGTCGGTGAAAGGCGAACAGGAAATCGTTCCGAGGCGGATGTCAGGTGAAAACCGACGAAACGGCGGTCGATCGGATTTGTAAAACGTTCGCGGATTCGATGTCGGTTTCGGGTTTCTCTGGGTTGCTATTGAGCGTGATAATTGTTTCGTTAAACGACTGTGTCACTCGCGAGAAAAATAGGCCTCATCCTTGCCGGGCTCGTGCTCCTGTTCCTCCTGATCCTTCTTGCTATGCCGGTTTGGATGCCGTGGGTCGTTCGGCCGGTGCTGAGTCAGATCGGGGTTGAATACGAGTCTTATGAAAGAGTCGGATACGGACGATTTGCGCTCAAAGATGTTTCTTTTTCCGAAGGAGGAACGGAGGTTTCGGCGGAGAGGGTCGAAGCTTTTATTCCAACGGCGTGGCTTGTTGCGCTTTTGACCGATGAGGAGGACGAGGAATTTATTTTGCTCGAAACGTGGCGGATTGAAATTGCGGGAAAAGAGGAAGAGGGATTGGAAAAGCCGAAACGGGAGGAAAAGGAGGTTTCGGTTTATGAAATTGTCGGGCAAGTGGAGGCGATTGTTTCGCAGGTGAAAAAATGGCTTCCGCGGGCGCGCCTGGACGACGGTGAGCTGGTCGTCGCTGGACGCTCGATCGGGATTCCGGAGGCGATCTGGCGGGAAGGATTAATTTCGGGAGAGGTGAACGATTTGGAGTTGCAGGAAAGGGTGCAATTGCAGGCCGATTTGGGCGACGGTCTTCCGTATTTAATTGAAGCGACGGTCGATCCGTTTCCGTTGCTGGCGACATTTTCGATTGCGCGAGTGGATAGGGAAATAGCGGTCGGTGGCACGATCGATTTTGCGGGAAACGAGGTTTTGGTCGATGTGGTCTTTCCGGAAACAGGATTTTTGCCGTCGCGGGGCCATCTTGAGGCGGAAAATTTTCGATTGCCGCGTCAAATTTATGAGATCGATGGTTATCCGGAGATTTTTGGGAATGTCGTTGCCGATTGGCGCGACGGGGCGTTTGAAGTTCGACTCGATGTCAAAGCGGAACCGGAGTTGACCGGAGAGGAGAGTGAGCAACTTCCGCCGCTGGCGATCGAGGCGGAGGCGCGCGGCGATCTGGTGGCGGTCGAGGTGCGAAAATTGTTTGTGGAATCGCCGTGGTTGAGCGCGTCGTTGTCGGAGCCGCTTGCGATCGATTATCGCGGGGAGCTTTTAAACGACGGATCGGTTTTCAACGTTGTTGCCGATTTGTCGAAGCAGCCTTTTGCGGAGATTGAAGGAGAATTGAGCGGAAACGTCCGGGTTTATCCGGGAGAAAATCGCTTTCCTTCGGCCGATTTTGATCTTTTTGTGAGGCGCTTTTCCGGATACGAAGTTGAACTTGAGGAAATTTCTTTGGGTGGAAGTTTCGGGTGGCCGGAATTGGCGCTGGAGCAGCTTTCGGTTTTGGCAGTGGATGGTTCGCACCTCTCGGGAAACGTCCATGCCGATCTTGAGGCGCAGGAGATTTTGCAGGCAAAGCTGGATGGGGAATTGTTGCCGGAGATGGTTCGAGCGTGGTTGCCGGAGGGAATCGATTTTGAGGCGGTCGAATTTGAAGTTGAGGCGGAAGGTCCATTTGTCGAATTGGTTCACAGCGGTCGAATCGACTTTACGGGGTTGATCGTTCCGGAAGTGCGGGAGCTCGGCGGGGTTTTTGATTGGAAAGGAGAGATGGAAAACCTTTCTGATTTTTCGCTAGAAGTTTCGTCTGGTGAAGGATTTGTGAAAATACGGGGAGCTTCGGCTCTTGCGATCGAAGAGAAGAATGCGGAACTTTTTTTGGAGGAGGTGCGTTTGGAGCGGAGCGGGGAGTTATTGGTCGGGTCGGTAGCGGAGAGCCGGATCGGGGTTGATTGGAGGGGGGATGCCGGTGTGAAGGTTACGGTCGATCAACTCGATTGGCGCGGCGAGGAGACGGAAGTGCAGTTGGCGGGGGAAGTTCTGTGGCCGATTCGGGGAAATCTCGGGATGAAATTGCGCGGGATTTCGGCCGATCTTGTATCCGATTTTGCGGAATTTGAATTTGATTCGGTGACCGTTCCGTCGCTGAAGTTTGATGGAAGCTGGGATGAAGGGCCGCTTGAATTTGAGCTGGTGGGCGATCTGCGGATTTCTTTTGGCGAAGGAGAGGAAATATCGGTAGAGGCTGAAATCGCAGGAAAAGAAGAGGAAGTGCGCGTGGTTCGTCTGCGTGCGGCCGCGGAGGAGAACGTTCTGGCCTTTGCGGAAGGGGTATTGCCGGTATTGATCGAACCGGGAGGTGAAAGGATGATCGAAATCCGGGAAGAAGGGAGGTTGGATTTTCGGGCGGAGACATCGCCTGAGGCGCCTTTTTGGCGAAGAATTGAGGAGTGGACCGGAATCGATCTTGCCGAGCCGAATTTGGGTTTGGAAATTTCGGGAACACCTTCGCGGCCGGTTGGGGAGATCCGCGCGAGCTCTCCGAGAATCGTTTTGAAACAACCGGAGGGTCTGGACGAGCCGTTGCCGGAGATCACTGATTTGGAGCTTTCGCTGGTTTTCGACGAGAGTCATTTCTCGTTGGATCGGTTTGCATTTCGTGTTGAAGGGCAAGTATTAACAGCGGAGGCTCAATTGCCGATGGAGGGCGGCGATTGGGAGAAATTGTTGCGAGGGGAAGGGATGCCCGATTTGGCGAAGGCTTCGGCGCGGCTGTTGATTCCCGATGCAAAGGTGGCGCCGTTTAGCCGTTTTGCGCCAGAGATCCTCAGTCCGGAAGGAGATTTGCGAGCTGATATCGAATTGAAACCGGGTGGTTTTCTCGATGGATCGGTCGTTTTGGAAAATATAGCCACGCGTCCGCTGCCGCCTTTCGGATCGCTCCGCGATGGAACCGCTCGGCTTGCTTTGGAAGGCCGGTCGGTGAAAGTGGAGGAAATCAGTGCATTGATCGGGGGCGAGCGGTTGACGATTACCGGAGAAATGGATGTGCCGATCGATCAGCCATTTGCGTTTAATTTTAATATTCTCGGCACAAATCTTCCGCTGGCGCGTCAGACGGGTATGGTGATTCGGGGTGATCTCGATCTCAATGTTGCTCAGGAAGCGGGAGCGGTTCCGGTGATTTCCGGGAATGTCGATTTACGCGATAGTTTTTATTTTGCGCATATTCGGATTATGCCGTCGGGAGCGTTGGCTACGCCGTCGCGGCGGCCGCCTTTTTTCAGTGTCGGTGTGGAGCCGTTTGACGATTGGCAACTCGATGTGAGGCTTCGCGGACCGAATTTCCTCGAAGTGCGCGGACCGATTTTTCAGGGATTGATTTCCGCCGATTTTAATCTGATCGGGACGTTGGAAGAGCCGCAGGCGATCGGCGCGGCGTTGATTGAGAGAGGGCGGGTTCGTTTTCCATTTGCGGGAATTACGATCGATCAGGGGGAAATCGCGCTTCGTCCGGAGAATCCCTTTTTGCCGCAGCTTTTCATTATCGGAAGCGGAATGGCTTTTGGCTATGATTTAACCATGGAAATATCGGGGACCGCGGAGGAGCCGACCATCGAGTTTTCGGCGAATCCGCCGCTGACTTCGGAGCAGGTGTTGTTGATGATTTCGACCGGTGATTTGCCGAGGGATGAAATTCAGTTCACGACGCAGCAGCGGGCAAGTAAATTTGCGATCTATTTCGGGCAGAACCTTTTGTATGAAATAACCGGTGATGATTCGGCGAGTGATCGGCTCGATATCCGTTCGGGGGAACAAGTCTCGGAAGGTGGGCGCGAGACGATGGTGATTGAATATCGGTTGACGGGAAATTGGTCGGTGATTGGCGAATACGATCGGTTTGATGAATACAACGTAGGAGTTAAGTGGAACATTTATTCGCGATGAGGGGCAGAAGGATCGCCATGCGACTTTGTGGGATCATTGCGATCTTTGCGATGGTGTTTCCGGGGTTGGTTTTTGCTGACGCTACGGAGGAGAAAGAGGAAAAACCGGCGAAGATGCAGGTTCGCGGATACGGGATTTTGGGAAATCTCGCTTTGAAACGCGCGCTCGATTTGATCGTCGATGCCGAGGAGGAACCGCAGTTTTTTACGGCGACGCAGATCGAGGATGGGGCGTTGTTGTTGCTGGCGCAGGTGAGGGAGGACGGTTATCTCCGTCCGGTGATCGAGACGACATTGACGTTGGAGAATGGCGAGACGGAAACTTTTAGGTGGGAGGAAAATGGGTTCACGGTTTTGCCGCGTCCCTTGAAGGTGCGAAGGGCGGTTTTCCGGATTCAGAAAGGAAATCAATATTACTATGAGACGCTTGATTTTCAGGGGCTAACGGTTCTGACGGAAGAGGAGGCGAGCGATTA
>DATGSL010000163.1:0-3418 GCA_035302665.1 Opitutales bacterium
TTGACCAGATCGTCTTTCGTCGCGCGATCGATTTTTTTCTTCATCGCACGCGCAAGATCATTTTCCTTATATTGGATAAACTCGATGACTTCGCTGACGCTGCTGCCGCTGATCGATTCCTCGATGTAAAATCCGTCGTCCTCATCGTCTTCGAGGAAGACGTGCACTTCGTTGACACGGCCAAAAAGGTTATGGAGATCGCCCATGATATCCTGGTAGGCGCCGGTCAGGAAAACGCCTAAGTAATAAGGGTTTCCGTCGAGCGGGTGAAGTGCGATGAAGTCTTTAACGTCTTCGAGATCAATAAAACGCGCGATTTGTCCGTCGCTGTCACAGGTGATATCGACGAGGATGGCGTTGACCGACGGACGTTCTTTCAGGCGATGGACCGGCGCGATCGGGAAAAGTTGATTGAAGGCCCAATGGTCGAGGAGCGACTGAAAGACCGAGAAATTGCAGACATATTGATCGATCAACATTCCCTTCAGTTCGATCAATTCCTCCGGCACATATCCTGAGCCGGAATCCTCGCTATCGATCTGGCGGCAGATTTTCCAGAAAAGATTTTCCGCAGCGGCCCGGCTTTCGATGTCGAGATAACCGTGATTGAAAAGAGAAAATGCTTCGTCTTTTTTCTGCAAAGCGTCGTGCAGCCGTTCCAGACGGCTGTAATCCTCCGGATTTTCGTAAACTTCCTCGAGTCCCTGAATAATCGGATGTTTCGGCTTTTTGGGATCGATCTTAAACGTTCCGCCGCCTTTCGAGATGCGGTCAAAGACTTCGACAACGAGCAGCGAATGCGGCGCGACAACGGCCCGTCCGCTTTCCGAAACGATGTCGGGTGCTGCTACTTTGCAAGCTTCGCAGACTGTTCGGATATTGAAAACGACATCGCGCGCGTATTGTTCGAGGGTGTAATTGACCGAGCTTTCGTAGTTGCTGCGGCTGCCGTCGTAATCGATCCCAAGTCCGCCGCCGACATCGAGGTAACCCATTGGAAAACCGAGCCGGACGAGTTCGCAATAAAAACGTGCCGCCTCGACGACTGCGTTTTTGATCGTGGAGATATTCGGGACCTGAGAGCCGATGTGAAAGTGGAGAAGCTGGAGAGAATCGCCGAGCCCGGCTTCTTTGAGGTCGCGGCAGGCGTTGAGGATTTGCTCAGTTGTGAGGCCGAATTTGGACGCCTCTCCGGTCGAGGATGCCCATTTACCTTCGCCTTGAGTGAGAAGTTTGGCGCGAATTCCGATCAGCGGCTCGACGCCGAGTTCTCGGGAAATGGTAATGATCGGTTCGATTTCGGAAACCTGCTCGATGACGATAAAGACTTTTTTGCCGAGTTTCCGTCCGAGGAGGGCGAGCCGGATATATTCATCGTCTTTGTAACCATTGCAGATGATCAGGCTTTTCAGATTGTTGTGGAGGGCGAGGGAGATCAAGAGTTCCGGTTTGCTACCGGCTTCGATTCCGAAATTGTACGGTTTGCCCGCGTCGAGAATCTCTTCGACGACCTCGCGGAGTTGGTTGACCTTGATCGGAAAAACTCCCCGGTAAACGCCGGAGTAAGCCTCCTCTTCGATCGCTTTTTGAAAAGCTTCGTTGATTTCGGTGACGCGGTGACGGAGGAGATCCTGGAAGCGGATCACGAGCGGTGCCTTTAGGCCTTTGCTCACTGCCTCCTCGATCACGTCGGGGATCGCGATTGAAGTTTCGTCGCCGAGGGGGTGGACATTGACCGCCCCGTCTTTATCTACGGAGAAGTGATTTCCGCCCCAGCGTTTGAACCCGTAATATTCGACGGCCTTTTGGATCGTCCATTTTTCGCGTTTTTTTGCCATCAAAAGAAAAAATCAAAAATATTTTTGCAGAGTCAGGAGAATGGGGCAAAGGTCCATCGGTCAACCTTCAATAGAGGAAGCGCTGCGCCATTTTCGGTTCAGCGACCATTTTCGGTGAGAATTAATGTAAAGATTCTTGCCTTTTCAAGGTCGGAACCTTTCTTTCGATGGTTTAATTCTTTTCAGCACACGAAACGACAGTCATGCAGATCATCAGCACCATTTCAAATTTTCCGCTAATTCTTGGGCAGGGAGACCCCCAAGAAAACCCTCTACAACTGATCATCATGTTTGCCGCGCTCTTCGGTGCGATGTGGTTTTTTCTGATTGCGCCGCAGCGGAAAAAGCAAAAAGAGCATCAGGAAATGATCAGCAAGCTGAAAACCGGCGACTCGGTGCTGACGAATGGCGGCATTTACGGAATTATTTCCAACGTAAAGGACGATCGTTTCGTCGTGAAAGTCAGCGACAACACAAAATTGGAAATCAATAAAAGCTTTATTCAAACTGTTCTAAAATCGGACAGCTGATTTTCCCACACCATCCCCAGCACTTTTAAACTCAATGTACGGAAGTATCGTTTGGAAACTCCTGCTTACAGTCCTCATCGCAGGCTGGGCAGCCGCAAATCTCGTCCCGCTTCAGGAGACGCCGTTCCCCGAATATGCCCGCGAAGCAGCGACCGCGAATCAGGAAGAGCTAAACTCTCTTATGGATCGCGCCGAGGCAATCGCCGCGGAGGATCCAGAGGTCACCGAGTTCATGGCGTTCCGCTCGATCGTCAACGAGGAGGGGATCGATCTTCATCAGTTTTATCCGTATATGCGGCTCGAAGAGAGTCTTCGAAATACCGAGAAGCGCAACAATCTGATCCTGAACGAGCTTCTTAAGGATCGACAGGCGAGTCTTCAACTCGGACTCGATCTTCGCGGCGGTGTTTCCTTCACGCTCGCTTTTGCGGAAAAGGAAGGCCAAAATCTCGCCGCTCATGAGCGGAATCTGATGCTCGACAAAGCGATCGAGATTATCCGCACCCGGGCCGACGGACTCGGAGTCTCCGAGCCGATCATCCGGCCCGTTGGGGAAAGCCGCATCGAAGTGCAGTTGCCGGGAGTCACCACCACTGACAACCCCGACATTACGCGCGAATTGCAGCGTCCGGCACTTCTCGAATTTCGCCTTGTTCATCGGACCATCAATCCGGTCGGACTTTCCGAAGACGAAATCCCGCTCGGATATGAAATTTTGCATCTCGAAGAAGAGGATCGAACCGGAGAAATTGAGGAAATACCGGTCCTCGTTTCGCGTCTTCCCGAAATGACCGGGGAATCGGTCTCAGGAGCGCGGGTCTTTAGCGATGAATATGGCGGATTTCGTGTTCTGATCGATTTTACAGCCGAAGGGGGCCGCAATTTCGCGCGGTTGACCCAGCGAATTGCAGAAGAAAATCGTCCCGGACAAGTTCCCGGCCGCCTCGCGATCGTTCTCGACGGCGTGCTTTATTCTGCACCGACGGTTCAAAATGCTATCACCGGCGGTTCGGCGGAGATCAGTGGGCGTTTCTCGCAACGGGATGCTTT
>DATGSL010000164.1:0-21584 GCA_035302665.1 Opitutales bacterium
GTAAACGCAAAGAACTATTTAAAACGACCGCGCGGTAAACAACAAGCGGGAAAGTTTTGCACGAAGTCTGCGTCGTTTTTTCGGAAGAATTTCTGGCGATTTTCCGAATAAAAAACCCGGTCGGCAAAGCGGTTTGCCGACCGGGCAGATTTTCTTGAAAATTTACGCCTCGTCTTCGGCGATTTCGATGATCCGGGCGATTCCGATCAGGCGTTCATCTTTGGCGAGATCGACGAGCTTCACGCCGCGGGTCGTGCGGCCGATCACGCGGATATCTTTTACCGGACAGCGGATCGTTTGGCCGGTAGACGTGAGGCAGACGATTTCATCTTCCTCGTGAACAGTCAACGCACCGGCAACATTGGAGGAACGAATCGCGATGACTCCTGTGCCGCCGCGGTTCTGCAGGCGGTATTCGTCAAAAACCGTGCGCTTGGCTAAACCGTTTTCGCCGGCAATCAGCAGACTGGCCTCCTTGTCGACGATCTCAAAGGTCTCGACATAATCGCCTTCGCGCAGGCGGATGCCGCGGACGCCCCGGGTGCTGCGGCCCTGAGAGCGGAGGTCGTTTTCGTGGAAACGGATCGACATGCCCTGGTGGGTGACGATCACGATTTCGTCGTCGCCGCTTGTCAACCGGACGCCGACGAGTTCGTCGCCTTCGTCGATATTGATACCGATCAGGCCGCCCCGGCGGTAATTGACGTATTCCTTCAGATTCGTTTTCTTCGCGATGCCATTTCGGGTAACCATCAGGAGGTGGTTTTCATCGGAGAATTCCTTGATGCAGAGCATCGTGGCGATTTTCTCATCGGGCTGCAGTTCGAGAAGATTCGAGATCGAGCGTCCTTTTGAGGTCCGGGAACCTTCGGGAATTTCGTAAACCTTTTCCACATAGAGCCGCCCGTTCGTCATGAAAAACATGATGTAATCGTGGGTGCTCGCTGTGAAGAGGTGTTCGATAAAGTCTTCGTCGTAAGCGCCGCCGCCGATGATTCCTTTTCCGCCGCGTCGTTGCGATCGGTAGGCGGTGGTTTCGGTCCGTTTGATGAAGCCTTCGTGGGAAACGGTGATGATGCAGCCCTCGTTCGGGATGACATCTTCCATGCGGAACTCGCCTTCGTGGGGAAGGAGTTCGGTGCGGCGCGGGCTGGAATATTTTTCTTTAAGTGCGAGAAGCTCTTCTTTGATCAGGGCGAGCAGTTTTGCCTCATTTTCGAGAATGCTTTTCAATTCGGCGATCAGCTCCATGAGTTCCGCATATTCGGCTTCGATCTTTTCGCGTTCAAGACCGGTGAGCTGGTAAAGGCGCAGATCGAGAATCGCATTCGCCTGGCGTTCCGAGATCGGATATTTTTCGCGCAGACGTTCGCGTGCTTCGTCGCGGTTGGCCGAAGCGCGGATGATGCGGACGAAGTCGTCGAGATTGTCGAGGGCAATGATGTAGCCTTCGAGGATATGGGCGCGATCTTCGGCTTTTCGGAGCTGGAACTGGGTCCGCCGGTAAACAACCTCGCGGCGATGCTCGATGTAGTGCTCGATCATCTCCTTGATGTTCATCTGCTTCGGACGTCTGTTGTCGAGCGCGAGCAGAATGACTCCAAAGGAATTTTCGAGCTGGGTATGTTTGAATAGTTTATTGAGGGTGACACGTGCCACCTCGCCCCGCTTTAGTTCGACGACGATGCGGGTATTTTCATCGGATTCGTCGCGAAGGTCGCTGATGCCGTCGAGGACTTTTTCACGAACGAGGTCGGCGATCTTGGTTACGAGCGTGGCCCGATTGACGTTGTAGGGAAGTTCCGTGATCAGGATCTGTTCGCGGTCGTTTGGCATCGGCTCGATTTCGGCTTTGCCGCGGACCCGGACGATGCCGCGTCCGGTTTTCATGTACGATTCGATACCGCGCTGACCGTAAACGCTGCCACCGGTCGGGAAATCGGGACCGGGGAGAATCTCGATGATTTCATCGATGCTGATCGATGGGTTGTCGATGATGGCGCAGGTCGCATCGATCAGTTCGTCGAGATTGTGGGGTGGGATGTTGGTTGTCATACCGACCGCGATCCCGGTTGAACCGTTCATGAGAAGGTTCGGGAGGGCGGCTGGAAGGACGATCGGTTCGGTCGTCGATTCTTTGTAATTGGGGACAAAATCGACCGTATCTTCGTTGATGTTTTGAAGAAGTTCTTCGGCGATCGGCCGGAGGCGGCATTCTGTGTAACGATAGGCGGCGGGGGGGTCGCCGTCGACGGAGCCGAAATTTCCTTGGGGTTCGATCAGCGGGTAGCGCATGACCCAGTCCTGAGCCATGCGGACGAGGGTGTCGTAAACGGAGGAGTCGCCGTGCGGGTGGTAATTTTTAAGAACCTCTCCGACAACCCCGGCGCATTTGTCAAATGGGCGGTTGCTGAGAAGTCCTTCGCGGAACATCGCGTAGAGGACGCGGCGGTGGACCGGTTTGAGGCCGTCCCGCACATCGGGCAGAGCGCGGCTGATGATGACCGACATCGAATAATCGATGTAGGCGGTCTGCATGATCTCGGTAATATTAGTGAGAGCCGGGCGTTGTTCGTTCGTTGACATTGAGCAAAAAGAGAATGGTTACCGGTTAACCGTTAATAAAAATTCGAAACCTTGGGTTCTTCGCCGTTTCGAAATCAGACATCCAGGTACGAAACATTGAGAGCGTTATCTTCGATAAAGGCGCGGCGTGGCGCGACCTCTTCGCCCATCAGGATCGTGAAGATCTCATCGGCGCGGGCGGCATCGGTGATATCGACTTTCAGAAGACGTCGTTTGGCTGGATCCATCGTCGTTTCGTAAAGCTGTTTCGGATTCATTTCCCCGAGACCTTTGTAGCGTTGGATCGTGAGTCCTTTGCGCCCGAGTTGGCGAATCTGCTCGATAATTTCCATGATCGAGAAAATCGGAGTGACGGTTTCGTTCTTTGTCCCGGCGTTTTCGGTCAAAGTGTACCGTTCTTCCTTGCCCGGCTTGAAATCGTCGAGATCGAGGCCGAGTTCGGTCAGTTCGCGCATCGCCTTTGTCATCTCGGTCGATTCGAAAATCTCGTGAACGGTGATGCGGCGGTTGACCTTGATGCCTTCTTCGGTTTCGAGGACTTGTTGGGCGGCGAAGTCGAAGGAATCGTCTTCGAGCTCGTGTTTTGAATTGAATTCGGCGAGTTCTTCGTCGGTGTGCATGAACTCGAACTCCTCCTCGTTCCCTGTGCGGATCCGAGCGATATATTTCGGGAGCTGCAAGGTTTCACGGTTGAACTGGTGCAGGTATTCGGAGAGATCGGCACCGAACCGTTGAACGCCGACGCCGATCCGTTCGAGTTGCTGGAGCGATTCGACGATTTTTTCGACTTGCTCGGAGGTGAACTCCCGGTTGTCGGAAAGTCGTTTTAGAACCGCATCCTCGGAGCCGAGTTCGAGAAGGATCCGGTTGAGCTGTTCGTCATTGTCGACATATTGCTCGTGGCGTCTCCGTTTGATTTTGTAAAGCGGCGGCTGAGCGATGTAAACGTAGCCGTTTTCGATCAATCCGCGGAGTTGGCGGAAGATAAAGGTGAGGAGCAAGGTCCGGATATGCGAGCCGTCGACGTCGGCATCGGTCATGATGATGATTTTGTGGTAACGGGCTTTGGAGGCATCGAATGCGCCTTCGCCTTCGTGGTCGCCAATTCCGGTGCCGACGGCGGTGATGATCGTCCGGATTTCCTCGTTGGAGAGAACCTTATCGATCCGTGCTTTTTCGACATTGATCAGCTTTCCGCGAATCGGGAGAATCGCTTGTGTGCGGCGGTCGCGTCCCTGTTTGGCAGAGCCGCCTGCGGAATCACCTTCAACAATGAAGAGTTCGGCGTTCTCGGGATTGCGGTCGGAGCAATCGGCGAGTTTTCCAGGGAGGCCGCCGCCAGTCATGACACTTTTGCGAACGGTTTCGCGTGCCTTGCGGGCTGCTTCTCGGGCTCGTGCGGCGTTGAGGCTTTTTTCGACAACCGCTTTTGCGATTTGCGGGTTTGTCTCGAAATAATATCGCAATTCCTCGCCGACGATCCGTTGGACGATGCCGTCGACCTCGCTGTTGGAGAGCTTTGTTTTGGTTTGGCCCTCGAAGCGCGGTTCGGGAATTTTTACGGAAATGACCGCTGTCAAACCTTCGCGGGTGTCGTCGCCCGAGATATTCGGATCGCGATCCTTGAGAAGGTTATTCGCTTTTGCGTAGGTATTGATCACGCGTGTGAGCGCGGTGCGGAATCCGGAGAGGTGGGTGCCGCCCTCGATATTAAAAATCGAGTTCGCGTAGGCGTAGATCTGCTCGTTGTAGGAGTCGTTGTATTGCATCGACACCTCGACATGGGTCGCGAGATTCGGCTTTTCCGGGTCGGCGACGTGGTGACCGACAAAATTGATCGGGTCATCGTGCAGAACATCTTTGGAACGATTGAGGAAACGGACGAACTCGGCGATTCCGTCTTTGAACTCGAAGGTTTCCGACTTTTCGGTCCGTTCGTCGGTCAGCGTGATCCGGATTCCGGCGTTCAGGAAAGCGAGCTCCCGCATCCGTTTGGCGAGAGTATCGTAGTTGAAGTCGAGGGTGGAGAAAATCGTCGCATCCGGTTTAAAGGTGATCTTCGTGCCGGTTTTGTTCGTTTCTCCGATCACCTTTAGTTTGCTTACGGTGATCCCTCGTTCGAAGCGCATGTGGTAGATCTTGCCGTCGCGGCGGACCTCGGCTTCGAACCAGTCGGAGAGGGCGTTCACGCACTTTGCGCCGACTCCGTGAAGACCTCCCGAGACAACGTAGGCGCCTTTTCCGAATTTTCCGCCCGCGTGGAGATTCGTTAAAACGAGTTCGAGGGCGGGAATGTTGTATTTCGGATGGATATCGACCGGAATGCCGCGGCCGTCATCTTCGACGGAGCAGGACCCATCGTGGTGGATCGTCACGGCGATCCGGCTGCAGTGGCCGGCGAGCGCTTCGTCGATCGAGTTATCGACGACCTCGTAAACGCAGTGGTGCAATCCGCGCTCCGCGGTATCGCCGATGTACATATCCGGGCGCCTTCGGACACCCTCAAGTCCCTCCAGTTTCTGAATCATCGACGCATCGTAATCGGATGCGTTCTGGCTGGGTTGTGGAATGTTGGGATTGGCAGAAGTAAAATCTTGATCGTCCATGAACAACGGTTGTCGAATCCTATAAGATTCCTCACAACCGAGCATTTCACAACTGTTTTTTAGGGAAATCCCTGATTGTTTTTATTTTGAGTTTGAAACCAAAGATTTATGATAGGATTTTAAGGTGTGAAGCTTTCGGTAAAAGTCGAATATGCATGTCGGGTGCTCGCTCAGCTGGCGCGTCACTACGGGAGCCAGGAGCTGGCCCATATAGAAGCGCTTGCGAAAGCGGAGGAAATTTCGCCGAATTATTTGGCGCAGATTCTCGGTGACCTGCGAAATGGCGGCTTGATTATCAGTCGGCGCGGGAAGTTTGGCGGTTATGCTTTGGCGCACCGGCCGGAGGCGATCACTTTGTATGATATTGTCTACGTGATCGACCCGGAGTTGATCGAGTTTCAAGTTGGGCAGGAGGGTGCTTCGGGGAAGCGTGTCAGCGAAGTGTGGGCGGAAGTTCAGGCCCAGTTTGTCAAGGCGCTCAAGGAACATACGCTCGAAAGCTTGGCGGAGGACCGCGGAGAGGAAATGTATCACATTTGAGTCGATTTACCATGTTCGGACTGATTTTCGATTCCACTTGACCGCTTTTTCTGAGAATTTCATGGTGATCCTTTCCTCTTTTTCGGATGGTTTCGGGATCTGCTGTCGACCGGGAGGAAAAATCACTGAATGAAAGATATCGAAGAGCCAGATTTGAAAAGAGTTCCCTGGGGCAAGCCCCGGTGGGGAGTCATTTGTTTTCTTCTGATTGTCTGGGTTTTAATGAGCGGAAAGCTCGATGTTTTTCATGGAACGGTCGGGGTTTTTGCCGTGGCCGCGGTTCTCTGGTTCGATCGGCGTCTCGGCAGATTGAAGGAAGACGAACTCGAAGGAAAGCCGCTTCACCTCCACTTCGATCGGGGCATTCTTTACATTTTCTGGCTGTATTATGAAGTTATGCTATCGGCTTACCATGTCGGGCAGGTGATTTTTGGTTTCCGAAAGCTCGATCCCGTTTTGGTCAGTTTTCGAACCGATGAGCCTCATACGGTCGCTCGGGTGGCGTTGGCGAATTCAATTACGCTGACGCCGGGCACGATCATCGTTCATATCGAAGGGAATCGATTTCTGGTGTATGCGCTGACGAAGGATGCGCGCGACACGCTCCACGAGGGGAGGATTCAGAAAAAGGTGGCCTTTGTTTTTGGTCGAAAGCTGGAGGTGCCTGTGACCGATTGGGAAATTGAGGATGAACCGGAGAAGATCTGATGACGTATTTTTGGACAGGAACAATCGTGATTTTAGTGGTGATCATTGCGATCCCTTTTTATCGGGTCGTCTTTGGTCCGACCCTTTTTGATCGTTTGCTGGCGATCAGTGCGATCGGGGCGAAAACGATCGGTTTGGTCTGTGCCTTCGGTGCGCTCTATGATCGCTTCGATATGTTTGTCGATATCGCTCTGGCGTACGCGATTTTGAACTTCGTAGGAATGTTGGCGATTGCCAAATACTTTTCCGGGAAGCACTTGGAGACTAAATGACAATTGTTCAAAACAGTCTCGGAGTTCTTTTCATCGTTGCTGGATTGACGTCGATGCTCGTCGGCGTGGTCGGATTGATCCGTTTGCCTGACTTCTTTTCGCGCATCCATGCGGCGGCGATGGTCGATGCGGCGGGGACGATGTTGCTGCTCGTCGGGTTTACGATTTTTGAGGGATTTACGCTGACGGGTGCAAAGCTGCTTCTCGGGGTGATTTTCATTGCGATGACGAATCCGGTCGGGATTCACATGTTGGCGCGGGCGGCTTTGCGGCAAGGATTGAAGCCGTGGAAACTTGGAGATGAGGAGAAGGGCAAGAAGGAATGAATTGGATCGTTGAATGTGTTTTGTACCTTTTTTTGGTGGCATCAGCGGTCGTCGCGCTCGGAGTGCCGGATCTTCTGACGGCTGCCGTGGTGACGACGGCCTTCAGCTTCACCGCTGCGATTTTGTATATGTCAATGGGCGCGATTGATGTCGGATTTACCGAGGCGGTCGTCGGCGCGGGGATCGTTGGGGTGTTTTTTGTCGCTGCCCTTTCCCGGACAACCAGAAAGACAAAAGATTGAAAGCTTTTCGTTACATAATTCTCATTTTTTTCGCTGGCGTCATGTTTTACGCGACGATGTTTCTGCCGCCGCGTGGAGATGCGGAGGCTCCGCTTCATCGGGAGGTCAGTCCGACCGGCGGTCTGGTGGCAGGAGCGTATTATATCGAAAATGCCAGGAAAGATGCGGCGACCGATAACATTGTCACGGTGGTCTTAGCTGATTACCGGGGATTCGATACTTTTGGAGAGGTGATGGTGATTTTTTCGGCTGCGATCGCCTGTGCGTTCGTTTTAGGTAAGTCGAAAAAGGACCGGATTCGGACATGATAGGGCCGTCGTACAGTATTGTTGTTCGGGTCGTCGTCCGGCTGGTTGCGCGAGTGGTGCAGCTTTTTGGGATCTACGTTATTTTCCATGGACACTACAGTCCGGGAGGAGGATTTCAGGGAGGAGCGCTTCTGGCTGCCGGGTTTATTTTGGTTCGTTTGACGGACGGGTTTCGGGTGAGTCAGCTCGAATTTCCCTCGCACATTGCGATACCGCTTGCCGGGCTCGGTGGGCTTCTTTTCTTTGTTGTCGGTTTTCTTGCGATGACGGGAGGCGGAATGTTTTTGGAATATCCGTCGATTCCGATCGGTCTAAGCTCCGTCGATCTCCGTTATTACGGCATTCTGGTGGTGGAAATTGGCATTGCTGCGGCCGTGGCGGCTGCTCTGGTCTCGATTTTTGACAATCTGGTAGGAGGGCCGCCGGATGGGTGAGATCATTCACGATTATTATGCCTACTGGATGATCGTGGTCATTCTGATCATCGGCCTTTACGGGATGCTGATGAAGCGGAATTTGGTGAAAAAGTTGATCGGGATGATCCTTTTTCAGACCGGCGTGATTCTCTTTTTCGTGACCGCTGCTTTCAAGTGGGGCGGGTCGGTCCCGGTCGTGAACGCGGATAGTCCTCCGGCTGAAGCTGCGAATTATCTGAATCCGCTTCCGCATACGTTGATGCTTACGGCAATCGTTGTCGGAGTGGCGATTACCGGGGTTGCCTTTGCGATGTTGATTATGATCTACCGGAATTTTGAAACGCTCGATGAGCCTGAATTGCTGGAGAGAATGGAATGATCGTAGATCAACTGCCAGCGCTTATACCGCTTTTGTTGCTTGCGGGTGCTCTGCTCGTGCCGCTTTGTCGGCGCGGATCGCGGGTTTGGCCGTATGCGGTCGCTCTCGTGGCGATCGGCAGTTCGCTAGCGTGTTCCGTCGGAGCTTTGGTGCGAACTCTCTCTTCGGGCAAGGCGATCCATTATTATTTTGGAGGATGGCAGCCGCCGATCGGAATTGAGCTGATCGTCGACCCGCTCTCGGCTTTTTTCTCCATCTTGATCAGTGGAATCGCGCTCTTCGTGCTTTGGCATGGACGGAAACTTGTTTCGGAGCAGATGCCGGGCAAAGAGGTTCCTTTTTACAGCGTCGTTCTGCTGTTGCTCGGGGGATTTTCGGGACTTGTTCTAACCGGTGACCTTTTCAACCTGTATGTCTTTCTTGAGATCAGCTCGATTGCGACTTATGCGCTCGTGTCGATCGGCTCGAAGAAAGCACCGGTGGCCGCTTTCCGGTATCTGATTTACGGGACTGTTGGAGCCTCTTTTTATCTGCTCGGTGTCGGATTTATTTTTGTTTCGACTGGATCGCTGAATATGGCCGATGTGGCGGCGATTCTAAATGTGACCGGGCAGACGAACGCTACCTTGGTGGGGATCGTTTTGATTGTTATCGGTCTCGGCGTCAAAATGGCGCTTTTCCCGCTGCACGGCTGGCTGGCTGATGCCTATACGTATGCTTCTTCGACGGCGTCGGCATTGGTTGCGCCGATTGGAACGAAGGTCGCGGCTTATGCGATGATCCGGATTTTGTTTTACGGTTTGGAAATCGATTTTGTGCGGACCGATACGCCGATCACCACGGCCATCCTCTGGCTCGGTGCGGGCGGAGTTCTCTGGGGCGGTTTGATGGCGATGGCGCAAAATAATTTCAAGCGGTTGCTCGCTTACAGCAGCGTTTCGCATCTTGGATACATCGCACTCGGAATCGGATTGGCTTCTCCGCTCGGTTTGATCGCGGCTGTTTTGCACACGCTGAATCACGCGGTTATGAAAGGGTGTCTCTTTTTAATAAGTGGCAGTATTTTGTCGAAAACCGGGCAGACGAATATTTCGGAGTTTCAGCATTCGCTGCGGGTGCGGATGCCGTGGACGATGGGGGCTTTGACGGTTGCGGCGATCTCGATGATCGGGCTTCCACCGACCGCCGGGTTTTTTAGCAAATGGTACCTCGTGCTCGGTTTATTCGAGCAGCAGCTTTGGTTGATGATCGGGGTGATTATTTTAAGCAGTCTTTTTGGAATTGTTTACTTCTTCCGGGTATTGGAACGCGTTTATCTGCGCCCGCAGGAAGGAGAGGAATTAAACGAAGAACCGGTGCGGGATGAGGTTTCGGCTTCCATGCTTTGGCCGGTTTTAATCATGTCGGCCGGGCTGATCGTGCTCGGCTTCGGAAACTTCATCATCGTGCGGGAGATCATCACGCCGATGTTGCCGGTTGATCTATGAGTGGGGGAAAATTACTCGAAACATCCATGTTGAATTCCGTCCCACTTTACGCCGTTCTCGTTTCGCTTTTTGCGGTGCCGTTGATATTGGCTTTCCGGCATCGGCCCAACCTTCGCGAGGGAGTTACGCTCGTAGCGGCGGTGGCGAAGTTTGCGCTTGTGGCATCGCTGTTGCCGACCGTCCTGAGCGGAAAAGATGTCGAGCAGAATCTTTTCACAATTGTTCCGGGCGTTGACCTCGCTTTTCGCGTCGATGCTTTCGGGATGCTTTTTGCGCTGGTCGCATCCGGATTGTGGATTGTGACGTCGGTTTATTCGATCGGATACATGCGGGGCAACCGCGAGGAAAAGCAGACCCGGTTTTACGCTGCTTTCGCGGTTAGTCTCTCGTCGACCATCGGGATCGCTTTTTCGGCGAATCTGGTGACTTTTTTGGTTTTTTATGAAGTTCTGACGCTCGCAACCTATCCGCTTGTCGTTCACAAGGAGACGCCGGAGGCGATTCGCGCCGGACGTCAATATCTCGCGTATGCACTTGGGGCGGGGCTTTTGCTTCTGGCGGCGTCGGCCTGGCTTTATGTGATTACCGGAACGCTCGATTTTCAGGCTGGCGGAATTTTGGGAGAAACCGATCTCGATGCCGGCTGGATCCGGGCGCTCTTTTTGCTTTTTCTCGGCGGAGTCGGAGTGAAGAGCGGAATGATGCCGCTTCATAGCTGGTTGCCGAATGCGATGGTGGCTCCGACGCCGGTGAGTGCGCTTTTGCATGCGGTGGCGGTTGTCAAATCGGGGGCATTCGGGGTCATGCGCGTCGTCGGCTATACGTTCGGTCCCGATGCGATGGAGCGTTATGGACTCGATATTTTGCTCATGATCGGGGCTGGGGCGACGATTGTGCTCGGGTCGATCATAGCGATGAAGCAGACGAATTTGAAAAAGCGGCTCGCGTATTCGACCGTTGCGCATCTTTCGTATATCGGGCTCGGTGCGGCTTTGTTATCGAACGACGGATTTTTGGGCGGAATGCTCCACATTTCGGCTCATGCAACGATGAAAATCACGCTCTTCTTCTGTGCCGGAGCGATTTACGTGCATACGCAAAAGGAGGAGATTTCCGAACTCGACGGGATCGGCCGTGCGATGCCTTGGACGATGACCGCTTTCCTGATCGGCTCGCTCGGTTTGGCTGGATTGCCGCCGGTTAATGGATTTTTGAGCAAATGGTTTTTGCTTTTCGGTGGATTGGAGAGCGGGTTTCCGATCGCGTTGGGTGTGCTTTTAATCAGTGGTGTTTTGAACGCCGCCTATTTTTTCCCGATTATTCATCGCGGATTTTTCCGTCCGGGAGACGGGATGGAAAAAATCGGCGAGGCCTCGCCTTATATGGTGGTGCCGCTTTTTCTAACAGCGGTTTTGTCGGTGCTCTTTTTCCTTTTTCCGAATCTTTTCTTTTCGTTTTACAATCTGGCGGGGATGGCGGCTGAAGCGATTATTGGCAAAGGAGGGCTTTCATGAAACCGCTTTACTGGTTCTTGCTAGGGATTTTAGCGGGTGGGTCGGTTATTCTGGCTTACCTGGGCGATCCGGGACATTTTCTGGCCTTCAATATTCTTTTCGGAACGGCCGGAGCTTTGTTTTTTGTTTTTTTCGCAAAGTACGTTTTGAAGAAGTTTTTGATGCGAGAGGAGGATTATTATGATTCCTGAGATTCCTCCGGCGCTTTTTTGGATTTTGGGTGCGTTGCTTTTGCCGGCGCTTCCACGTTTGTGGCGTCCTGCGATTCTGGTTGCAGCGCCGGCCCTCGGGTTGGCGACGATTATCGCATTGCCGGAAGGGGCGGAGATCACGGCGCGGTTTTTGGATTACGAGTTAGTTTTTCTAAAAACCGACGGACTTTCGCGGATGTTTGGGATCGCCTTCGGACTTGTTGGGATCGCTGCGGCCGTTTATGCGTGGCATGTCAGAGATTTGCGGCAACAACTCGGAATGCTTTTCTATTCGGGAGGCGGAATCGGTGTCGTTTTTGCCGGTGATTTCTTCACGCTGCTCATTTTTTGGGAGATCATGGCCGTCGCCTCCGCGGTCATTGTCTGGACAGGAGGAACGAAGGAAAGCGGCGGTGCCGGTTACCGGTATTTGATGTATCATGTCGTCGGCGGCAGTGTTTTGCTCGGGGGAATCGTCGTTCATGTTTTTTCCAGCGGCAGCATCGACATTGTGGCTTTTGCGAATGAAGGAGCAGGACTCGGCGCGATCTTGATTCTGATCGGTGTTCTTGTGAATACGGGGTTTCCGCCGCTTCACAGTTGGCTCCCCGATGCCTATCCGCGGGCAAGTATCGCGGGGAGCGTTTTTCTGAGTGCCTTTACGACGAAAACAGCCGTTTACGTTTTGGCTCGCTGTTTTCCGGGATGGGACCTTCTTTTTATTGGCGGAGTTGTGATGGCTCTTTACGGGGTTTGTTACGCGATGTTCTCCAACGACATCCGCCAGATCCTGTCCTATCATATCATCAGTCAGGTTGGGTATATGGTCGCTGCGATCGGGATTGGCGGAGATTTTGCGATCAACGGAGCTTCGGCTTACGCCTATAATCACCTTTTTTACAAAGCGCTTCTTTTCATGGGAGCTGGAGCGATCATTTACACGGTCGGTGAGTCGCGCCTGACTCATCTCGGCGGGCTGGCTCGGAAAATGCCGTGGATTGTTATTTTTTATTTGGTCGGTGGAGCGTCGATTTCGGGGATTCCGCTTTTTAACGGATTTGTCAGTAAAGGAATGGTGACCGATGCGGCTTCGGCTTATCTTCCAGCTTATTATCTTCTCAACCTTGCATCGGTCGGAACCTTTTTGAGTGTCGGGGTGAAATTGCCCTATTTTGCCTGGTTCTATCGCGATCGCGGGCTGGAGCTGAAACGGCCCGTTCCGCGAATGATGGTCGTTGCGATGGGTTTTCTGGCGTTCATGTGTCTCCTTTACGGAATCGCACCGCAGGTTCAATTCACGCATCTTCCGTTCCCGGTCGATTATTCGGCGTATCAAATGGGGGCAATTGCGAAGGCAATGCAATTGCAGATTTTTACGTTTGTTGTCTTTTGGTTTTTTCGGGAGCAGCTATTGGGACCGGCGAAAGTTGTGCTCGATCTCGATTGGTTTTATCGGAGACCGGCTGGTTTTTATCGGACGGTTTTTGTCGATGGAGTCAGCGCTGTTTTTTCCGGTGCTTTGCGTGTAACCCTTTTCTTAACCGATATTGGGATCGCAATTGCGCGCAATCCGGTTCATTTTTGGCGGATGAGCGGAGAGAGATTTGATGCGGATCGGGATCGCGCTCCGCTTGGTCCGAATCTTGCGTTGGCTCTTCTGGTGGCGGTAGTTCTTTCGTTATTATTGATTTCGTAACGAAATTTTCTAGCGCTGGGGTGGTGGAACGGTTGTTTATTTGATCGAAAAATATGAATCTTTTGACGGTGAAATCGATGAAGCGAATCGTTGTCTCGGGCGTTCTTTTACTGTCCGGGTTTTTGCCGGCATCCGGAGCGGTGGAGGAAACGGTAGGGACTCTTGCCAAAGGAACTCGCTCGATCAGTTTCGGAGGCGGAGTCGCTGTTGGAACAAAGATTTGGGGAGGTGCGCTACGGCACGATGCTGCCATGGCAAATCTTCGTTACGGGATGATCGTCAGCGATTTATTGGCTGAGGAAAGCGTTTTTCGGGGGCGGTTTGAGCTCGCCGGAAGTTTTACCTATGCGCAGCATTACAAACCGAATTCGTCCTATCTTTTCGACGCGGCCTCACAAATTCGTTATATTTTCGACTCGTCGGAAAAGTGGAAACCATTCGCGGACATCGGAATCGGTTTTGTCTACACCGATATTGGCGAGCCGGATCTTGGAGGGAAATTTCAGTTCAGTCCCCAAGGAGGAATCGGTGTGCATCGCTTTTTCGGTCCCAATTTCGCGCTGACATTTCAGCAACGATACGTCCACTATTCAAATGGTGGGATCCGGAGTCCGAATGGTGGGATCAACCAATTCGTATCTCTGCTCAGCCTGACCCGCTTTTATTGAGGCTCGTTATTCTTCGGAATGAAAGGCGAAGGCCAGGGCAGCGCCGACGATTCCGGCATTATTGAGTAAAGAAGCGGGGAGGATGGTCGCGATCGGGTGGAGATACGGGCGGAATTTTTCGAATTTGCTGCTGATTCCACCGCCTACGATAATGACATCGGGGGCGAGCAGGCGCTCCATTTTCTGGAGATATTCGTTGAGACGTCCGCCCCAGGCTTTCCAAGAGAGATTTTCGGTTTTTCTGATGGAAGCCGCGGCGTATTTTTCGGCGATCTTGTTGTGCAGCTCGATGTGTCCGAACTCGGTATTGGGAAAAAGGTGTCCGTTATGAAAAAGGGCGCTGCCAATGCCGGTTCCGGCGGTGAGCATCAGCACGCTGCCTCTTTGGCCGACCCCGGCACCGAATTTCATTTCGGCGAGTCCGGCTGCATCGGCGTCGTTGATCAGTCGCACTGGGCATCCGGTTAATTCGGAAAAAAACGTTTTGCCGTCACAGCCGATCCAGCTTTTGTCGACGTTGGCCGCGGTCCGGATCGTTTGGTTACTGATGATGCCCGGAAAACCGATTCCGATCGGTCCCGACCATTTGAAATGTTCGACGAGCTCTTTCGCCGCGTTTCCAACTTTTTCCGGCGTGGCCGGACTCGGGGTAAGAATACGTTCGCGTTCTTCGAGAAGTTGGCCGGTGGCGACATCGACCGGCGCAGCTTTTATTCCCGATCCGCCGATATCGATGCCGAGAACCTTCATTTCAAAGACGGAAAAGGGTGGGACTTCCCGAAATTACGGAAGATCGTTCTTATTTTTTGGAAGCGGGTGCTTTTTGTCGATCGATCTGATCAAGGAGCACGATGCGAAACATCCAGAGCGAAAGCCAAGCGACTCCAGTCATTGCGAGGCCAACCATGACTGACCAAAATGTGATCCAGAAGGCGCTATCAACTGGCACCGAGGGGCGCAGAATCACATAGCTGATCCAAAAAAAGCCGACGACAAAAATCAGATCCTGAATCAGAATCTTTTTGGTTACAGGTATTTTGCCTTTGTTGCTCATAATCAAGAGAAGTTAACTAAGCCTGAATCGAGCGCGATTGCCAACGCTATTTTTTCGTTCTTTCGGAACGAGGACGGCGATCAGGTTTTCCCGCTGATCGCCGCCGGTTGGAAGATGATTTTACTTCGATGGGAATATATGTTCGGCCGACTTTGTCAGGAAATAGCCGAGCTCGGCACCGACGGTCGATTCAGGATGTGGGCTGATGATCACAACCTGTCCGTCGCCGCAGGTCGAGGCAGCGATCGCCGGAGAATCGATTTGAATGCCGACCGGCGTGTCGTTTTTCGCGACTTCGCCGCGGAAATAAGCGAGAACTTCGTAGGCGGGCAAATCGGGATGATCGCTCGGCTGGATAATTGGGCCTTGATTGTAGCGGACATTGACCGTGCGCTCGCCGCCATACAATTCAGATCCGGCATCCGATAATTCGATCGGAAGGACATCGCTGCCGCGGCGCCATTGCGGAGAAACCGTTTCCGCATTGATCAGATCAAGTCCCCAACTCATCCCGCTCATCGCAAGATAGGCTCCGGCGCAAATTCCGATGTAGCCGCCGCCGTTTTGGACAAATTCCGTGACTTTCGCCCGACCGTCGGCACCGAGCGCGCGCGCTTGTCCGCTGCCGCTGCCGCCGGGAAAAATAACTGCGTCGAACTGATCCAGAATTCCGTCGCGAACTTCCTCCGAGGTGAAACGGACCGTTACAACATTATCGATTTCGTCAAAAGTCGCCATGCTGTTTCTGATTCCGCCCTGACCGGCTCCGTTGCCCATGAAGACACCGACGAGTCTTTTGCCCGGATACATTTCGCGGTAGTTCGGGACGCGCGGTTTCGGGTCGAGCGATTGGAAGCGTTCGTCGGCGATGTCGATCATCCGGTGTTTGTCGAGCAGGCGATAGATCCCGAGCTTTGCCAGATGCTCCTTTTGGTTTGCATCGAGAAGATTGCGGGAAAAATAGACCGTCATCGCTTCGGTTTCGAAATGAGCATGAGAGGCGCGGGCAAGCATGTTGATGAGGCCGCCCCGCAGAGGTGTCCAATGAAGATCGGGATCGGAAATCGCAAAATTCATCGCGTGCGCCATGTGGTTTGCCGTTTCGACGGCTTCGGTGGAGCGAACAACGATAATGGTCTGGCCGTAAGCTCTCTCGTGAGTTTGACGCGAATTCGAGGCTTCGCGGAAATCGAGAATATAGTCGGCCTCCGCAGCGATTTCCCAAAGAGCTTCCGCGGTTTTTCCGACCGGTTTTTCGCGTTCACCTTTCACCGGAAATGCACTGGTCGGGCGCACCTCTTCATCGCCGGTTTTTCTCGCCGCATCGTTAACAACGGCAAAAATAAATTTCCCCTTCTGAACCGGCCACTCTTGGAATTCAGCGGCCAACGCCGGTGCGTAATCGTCGCGGTTCCCATCGAGCCCGATCACGGCAAAGATTGTCGGTCCTTCGCCAGCGCCTTCGTTTACAAAAACATCGAGCCCCGGCACGGCGGCCGAAACCGAAAGATAGAGAGAGGTTAAAAGAACTGTTGCGAGGCTGAAAACGGCCCCACGGCGTCGGAGTTTCGTCGCGATATTCATGATTCCAGCCAAGCGTTTTGAATGAACAGAGGCAAGGAAAAGGCAGAAGGCAGAGAAAGGCAGAAGGACAAAGGCAAAAGGCGGAAGGGAAAAGGGCGAAAGCTTCAAAGAACGAGTTTCAGGAGATCGGTCGGATTCTCGCAGAGGTGATCGGGCGTGGCGGCGGAAAGAACTTCGCGCGTGTTGAATCCCCAGGTTACAGCGACCGAACGAACGCCTGCCGTCTGTGCGCAGTCGATGTCGCGTTCTTCATCGCCGACATAAAGGACATCTTCGGGTGCAAGGTTGTTTTTTCGCAAAAGCCGCTCGATCAATCGATGTTTGCCGAAAAGACCTGAACCGCATTCGAGCCAGGAAAACCAGTTGCTCCAGCCGTTGTTGTCGAGAAAGAGTTCGACGTTCTCGCGCGAGTTGGAGGTGACAATTCCCAAGGGGACGTCCGTTGTCCGGAGCTTTTGAAGCGTTTCTTGAATTCCAGCGCACGGTTTCATTTCGGGAACCGCCGCGTGCAGGTTTTTTCGGAACTCGCGGAGCCAGAGCGGCACTTTGTGAAGTGGAAGATCCGATTCCTGCAGGATTCGGCGGATTCCCCGCCTTCGAAACTCGATCGCTTCGGTTCGGTTCAACGGGCGGTAACCATATTTTTCCGCGAGCTGGTTGCCGATCGTTAATGTCGCTTCAAAACTGTCGGCGAGTGTTCCGTCGAAATCAAAAAGAATCGCGGCCGGAGCGACTTTAATGGAATCGGGATCTTTATACATCGTGGTGAGGTTCTGCCATTTTTTAACGATTACCAGTTTTCATCGTCGGAAGTGGAGCTTTCGGCATCGGGAGCAAATTTTTCGATCAGGTCTTCATGAAGTTTGAGCAGGTCTGGCTCTTCGAATTCCTCGTCGAGATCGGTCCGCGGCTCAATATAAAACGTATCGTGTGCGACGCCCCGCTCGGTCGCGACGCGGGCGAAGATGATATTGTAACCATGTTCAAAAATCGTTTCCGATAGTTGATAAAGGAGGCCGATCCGGTCATTTACCTGGATTTCAATGACGGTGCGGTTGAGCGCAAGATCGTCGTAAACGGAGATTTTTTGTTCAATCGGCGCGTGCAAAAGTTCCCGTTCCTGCTCCCAATCCGGTTTGGCTTCTTTTTCGGCCTCGGCTTCAGCTTCAAGCTCCGGCAAAAGGTCTTTTCCTTGAAGCAGTTCTTCCTGAAGTGCTTTTTCAAAAATTCTTTTCGCGGAATCGCTTTTCACCGGACCGCGGCCCGGATCGATGACATTGAAAGTGTCGATGGCGATGTGATCGGAGCGGGAAACGGCTTTTGCGCTGAGAATATTCAGCCCGGCGCGCGCGAAGGCTCCGGCAATCTTTCCGAAAAGCCGCGCGCGATCCCATGTTACGATATTTACGACGGTCAGTTTGCGTTCGGGATCGTCCTTCCAATCGATGATCGGGATCAGGCAATCGGATGAGCTCGCTTCGGAAATTGCCGCAAAAAAGCGCTGAATCATTCGAAGGTGAAGAATGATCTCATCGGTTTCTGTATGCAGGAAATAACGATTCGGAAGTTGCGCAAAATGAGCCTCCAGCTCGGCCGCGGAGATTTCCGGAACTGCCCGTTCCTTGATTTTCTTAAACGCCGATTCTTTCCGTTCCGCCTGAACGCAGACGACACTTTCCCCGGCGGTCAGGTAACGAAAAGTCTTTTCGCAGAGCATCGAATGGAGCATCTCTTTGTAGCTGTTCCACAAGCCGGATGCGGTGCCGCGGGCGTCGCAAAAAGTATGAACGTAAAGAAAACAGAGCTTTTCGACATCGCCGATCCGTTCGGCAAAGGCAGCGATCATCGCAGGATCCTGGAGATCGTGTTTTTGCCAGAAACGGGTCATGGCCAAGTGGTTTCTGATCGTGAAGAGGATCAGATTCCACGATTTTTTCGGAATCTCCAGCCTTTCCAAAATATCGACCGCGATTTCCGCACCGGTTTCGGCATGTCCGGCGATCCCGAAAGCTTTGCCAAGATCGTGGAGAAAAAGAATGAGGTAAAGCAGCGTCGGATCGTCCAGATTTTGCAGAGCTTCGCGGTAGTTTTCAGTCGCCCGATCGGTCTTCAGGAAAATAGCGTCGAGTTCGCGGATCGTATTCAGCGTATGAACATCGGCCGTGTAGCGATGATAATATTCGTGCTGGACGAGACAATCGAGCCGGTTGAATTCCGGGACAAACCGGCCGAGAACTCCGAGCGAGTGCATCTGATCGAGAATCGGGTAAACTTTTCCCGGCTGCCGGATGATTTCGCGGAAAATTCGATTGGCCTCCGGCGAATTGATCACCTTGTTAGTGATCAGCGGAAGCGACTCCTGGATAAGGGATTCGAGTTCAAAAGCGAGTTCGCAATCGAGAGTTTGACGATGACGGAAAACGCCGATCAACCGCTCCGGATCTTTTTCGAAAACGGACGCCGACTCGAACGTCAGTTTATTGTTACGCAAAAGAAATCCGTCGATTCTTCGCTCCGGTTCCGCCGGTTCGGGTGAACCCGGGAGAGGAATCCGGCGGGAATCTCCGGAAACCGACCGAAGCGCGAGCCGTCTTTCGAGCAATTTTGAGAAACGAAAAATCGTGCGGGCGTGACTGTAATAATCCCGCATGAAGTGTTCGACGCGTTCGAAAATATTTTCCTGCGTGTAGCCGAGATGTTTGGCGACCGACGGCTGTTTTTCGAGATCGAGCAGATCGGAAGGTCGTTTGATCGTAAAATGAAGTTCGTTTCGAACCCGAAGCAGAAAATCGTAGGCCTGGATGAAATCGCGAAGTTCGTTTTTGTGCAGGTAATCGTGTTCGGAAAGCTCTTCGATTCGCTCGATTCCGAGCTTCAGGCGCGCCATCCAAAGCGCATTTTGATAATCGCGCAGGCCGCCGACGCCGTTTTTAATATCTGGCTCCTGAAGGAAAACCGTGTCCCCGTAGCGAGCGCGCCGGACGGTCTGATCGCGGAGACGGGCTTCGAGATATTCGCGCGGTTTCTCATTCCGGTAGAAGTTTTTATACGTTTTATGAAAAATTTCGTAAAGCTCTTTCGAACCGGTGATTAGTCGCGAATCGAGGAGGGAAGTCTTCGTCCGGATGTCGGTCCGCGCCCCTTCGAGAGCTTCGTTGATGGTCCGGGTTGAAGGTCCGACCTGAAGATTGAGATCCCAGAGAATATAGAGAATTTCGTCGGTAAGAAATTTTTGGAAATCGCGGATCTTTTCGCCGGGTGAGTGATCCGGGAAAAGGAACATGAAATCGATGTCGCTCAACGGCGAAAGCTCCTTCCGTCCGTAGCCGCCGAGTGCGATCATGCAGAGATCGACCGGCGCCCGCTCGCCCGATTTTTCAAAATCTTCCAGAGCCGCTGCGAAGAGATGAGTGAGCAAGGTATCGATAACAGCTGCACGAAGAGCGGCAATTTTCAAGCCCGATTCACCTGCCCGGTGCCGCCGAAAAATCATCTTTTGCTCAAGGTCGAGGAACCGCCTATAAATCGCGAGCCGCTCGTTTCTGCTGCTTCCGGGTGGAAACTTTAGCCGAATGCTCGCATGCTTCTGAATCCGGTCAGACATGAACTAGCGCTAACCTAAGCAAAAAAATGCCGATACTTCGAAGAAAAGTATCGGCCCGTTCAAGCCCTAGTATTTACTTAAAAAAGTTAGCGAAATAATCCCGGATTGCCTCAGGCAAGACCAGCGACAAACGACACTCTCTCCGTCTGCGAGAAAAAGGAACTGGGATTTCTCGCTCGTAGCCTCGTATGCAGCGGAGGTTTGCGGACCGGAAACTAGCGGTCCGGGAAGCGACGGTTAGCTGCGGAACCGCTATCTGCCGATCGGGAGATCGGCGCGCCCGGGAACGCCAATCTCCCGATTGGCAGAAGCCCACAACAAGAAACCACAACAAAAGCCAGGGCGCGGAACCGCCAGCTTTCTCCAGAAAATAACTCTTAACGCTAGCGAAAGTACGCTCCTTACAGGGATTCAGCTCCACTCGCCGACGAGTTAGGCCGGACGGCCCGCATCGCATGAGAGGCTTCGGTGTGGAAAGCTTGTAAGCGTCCGGTGGTCGTCCTCCTGTGAGGGTGCGAGGCTTCGTGGGAGGAAGCCTACGTCAAAGATGTGAGCCCACGGACAGAAATGCGGTATAAGGCCGACGGCACGGATGAGCTGGCACAACACAGCGAAGTCCCGATTTCACTGCCGGAGGTAAACCGCGGGGTTGTGCATCGGAACAACGCGCTCTTACCCGGGGAGGCCTCGATGGGGTGCAATGCCGGTTTCAATCTACCGCCAAGGCATTGCCGCCTGTCCAGCAATGGGCGGGTCGTCCGTCGAGGAGTCAGCAGAGGTCGTAGTAGCCGCATCGAACGAGCCGGGAGTAGCTGCCGACGGGTGACCCGTCCAGCGAATGGACCGGAGGCCTCAGGCGCGGTGAAGGACCGAACCGAAGAAGTGGAAACGACCGGGAGGTGTCTGTGAGCGATCACGCGACACCTTCCGTGAAGAACCGAGTTCCACAGGAAACTTTGTGGGTGATCTTCAGATATGGAGACAATGCCAACGGTAGCTCCGGTCACTGATTCTTCGGAACCGCCGTGATACGGACCCGTACGTCCGGTGGTGTGGGGGCCGGGAGAGTTAACGCTCCCGGTTACCCGATTAGGCATTTGCTGGTTCTACGAGTCCAGAATAGTTAGAACACTTCCGATGACTATGAGAATGACGAAAGCTAGAACTATGTATGTAACCACTCTTCCTGAAGTATCTAATTTTCTAGCGTCTTGGTATCCTTCTTGGAGCACGAGACAACGAATTCCCACCAACAGGTTGACAATAGGAATAATCATGAGAATACACCACCATGGGTTCATCCCGATGTTCTTCAGTCGGTAATAAGCCGGAAAAATCAAGATCCCCATAAAGAACAAGGCAGCTAGAGCCTGTCCCAAGACTGCAACTCGCTTTCCCCCAGG
>DATGSL010000165.1:0-9132 GCA_035302665.1 Opitutales bacterium
CTCCGGCTCAAACCGAACGAAGCCGCCAGACCGCCCAAACAGATGATCTTCTCCAGCCGCTCGATTCCAGACGGACTTCTTCCGGATTTGAATCGGCGCCGGCGCTTGTTACCGAAAGTGGTGAAACCTACACGGTTCGAAGCGGTGACAGTCTTTGGCAGATCGCCGATCGTCACGGTGTTTCGATGCAATCGCTTCTTTCTATTAACGGGTTAAGTGAAAGCAGCATCATTCAGCCGGGACAAAAGTTGAAACTTCCTGCGGGAAGTTCGGCGACACGCACATCCTCCAGCGCATCTGCGAGCAGCCGTCCGGCGCAAGCTGAGGGAACCACGACGTATAAGGTCCGAAGCGGCGATAGTCTTTCGGTCATCGCTAAGCGCCACAATACCACGGTGGTCGAATTGAAACGCCTGAACAATCTTTCCAGCGACACCATCCGCATCGATCAGACTTTGTATGTTCCTGAAGGTGGTGGAAACAGACCGGCTGCCCGATCGAGTTCATCGTCCTCGTCGAGCGCTTCTTCGGCTTCCCCGAGCGGTGCGACGCACACGGTCAAAGCAGGTGAAACTCCCGGCGGGATTGCTCAGAGTTATGGAGTTACTGTCGATGAGTTGATGAGTGCCAATAATATTTCCGATCCGCGCCGGATGCAGATCGGTCAAAAATTGGTGATTCCGGGAAGAACGCAGCGTTCAGGAAGTTCCTCCTCGACCGCGTCGACCCGGAGTTCCGAGCCGAAACCGGAACCGGAACCAGTCAGAGAGGAAGAGCCGGCGCCGGAGCCGGAAGTCAGCACGGATGACGATCTTTTCCTCATTCCGTTTGAAGAGGAGGACGACACGATTCCGATTATCGAAATTCTTCCGCAGCAATAATTGTGAGCGGTTGCATTGAAAGAATAGATGCCCAAAAAACGAACAGGATCACGAACGGAGGACCTGCTGATTCAACCAGCTCATGTCATCCTCTTTTGTGCAGTGATTCTGACCTTGCTTGGGATCATCACTCTTTTCAGTGCGAGCGCGCATTCCGGACCTGATCCGTATTTTTATCTGAAACGTCAGGTCATTTGGGGCGGAATCGCCGTGCTGGCGGGAATCGTCGTCAGCGTGGCGCCGCTCGAAAAATCGAAACCGTTGGCCTGGATCGGACTCGCGCTTTTGGTGGTCGGTCTGATTCTCGTTCTCATTCCCGGGATCGGGGTCTTGGTTAATGGAAGCCGAAGGTGGCTTTCGCTCGGGCCGATGCGTTTGCAGGTTTCCGAATTTGCCAAACTCGGTTTTGTTTTTGCTCTGGCTGTTTATCTTGGAGCGAATCAACGGCACATCACGACCTTCTGGCGTGGTTTTGTGATTCCGCTTGCTTTAACCGGATTGGTTTCGGGTCTGATCATCCTTCAGCCCGATTACGGGATGGCGGCTTTGTGTGGGGCGGTCGGTTTCTGCATGATGTATCTGGCTGGAACGAGGCTGCTTTATCTCATTCCGTCGGTGATGACGCTGATCTCCCTTTTTGGAGTCGCTCTTTATCTGAGTCCGACGCGGTGGAGACGGATTATTTCCTTTCTCGATATTGAAGGAAACCGACTCGATGGAGCCTACCAGCTCTGGCAGGCGATTCTGGCTTTCGGGGCCGGAGGAGTTCATGGGCGCGGGATCGGAAACGGCCGTCAACAAATGGCATTTTTGCCCGAAGCGCATACCGATTTCATTTTCGCGGTGATCGGGGAGGAGCTCGGACTCTTCTTTACCGGCGGCGTTTTGCTGCTTTTTGCGGTGATCTTTTTTATTGGGATCCTGCATCTGCGCCGCGCTCCGAATCTTTATCAATATCTGCTCGTTGCCGGGGCGTTGATTGTGATCACGTTCCAAGCCTTGATCAATATGGCGGTCGTGACCGGTTGTGTGCCGACGAAAGGGATGCCGTTGCCCTTCATTAGCTATGGCGGATCGAATCTCGTCGCGACGTTTATTGTCATCGGGCTTTTGATCAATACCTCGAATTCGTGGGCCAAAGCGCCTCTTCCAAATAAGAAAAGGAATCTGAAGGAGATCGTTGCATGAACCGGGTTTTGATTTCATGTGGCGGAACCGGCGGACATTTAACGCCGGGAATTGCTTTGGCGGAAGGTCTTTTGGCGCGCGGTCATACCTGCTGGCTTTTGATCAGCCGGAAAAAAGTCGATGCGCGGTTGGTTCAAAAATATCCGCACTTGAGCTTTGTGAAATGTCCCGGAGCTCCCTTTTCGCTGCATCCAACTCGTTTGTTGCGGTTTCTGATCGAGCAGACGAGAAGTTTGATTTGGTCGGCCCGGCTGATTCGGCGGTTGCGTCCCGATATCGTTGTCGGATTTGGCGGATTCAGTTCGGCGGGTATTTCGGTGGCTGCATTTGCGTGCCGGTTGCCCTTTGTGCTTCATGAATCGAATCGGATTCCGGGCCGGGCGATTCGTTTTCTGAGCCGATTTTCGCCGACTCGGGTTTATCTTCCGAAGGAGGTTCATTTGCCGAATATTTCTTCGGATCGTATTCGGTTTTACGGGAATCCGGTTCGAAAGGAAATTCAATGTCGGCCGAAAGCGGCGGCCCGGGCTGCGCTCGGGATTGAAGAGGAGGGAAAACTTCTTGTGGTTCTCGGCGGGAGTCAGGGAGCGACAGCGTTGAACGATTGGGCGGAGGAGAATTTCGAGGCCTTGGCGGAAAAAGGAATTTCGGTTTATTGCGTCACCGGAATGCGTTTTGGCGACGAGCGAGTACTTGAGTTTTCATCGGAAAACGGCAGTTCGGCGAAGGCTCGTTTTGTGCCCTTTACCGATCAGGTTTCGGAGCTTTTTTCGGGTGCCGATCTTGTTTTGTCGCGTGCAGGAGCGGGAACGATTGCCGAGCTGATTCGCTGCCGGGCGCCTTCGATTTTGATTCCGTATCCGTATTCGGCCGATGATCATCAGCAGGCAAATGCTGCTTATCTTGAGGAGCAGGGCGGCAGTTTGGTGGTCGATCAGGATTCTTTGGGCGGACTTCTCGGTGAGGTTTTTGAGCTGATGGAGGATGATTCCCGGAGGCAAACGATGAGAAACCGTTTGGAGGAAATCGATTCCGAAGATTCGCTGCGGTTGATTCTCGACGATCTGGAAGCGATTGGACGGTCGCATAACCGGGCGGAAAGGAGGCTGAAGACCGTATGAGTCCATTGTTGCGAGGCGAACTTTCAGCTGAGGCGGTTTTTCGGGAAAACGAGCCGCTGCACAACAAGGTAACTTTGCGCCTCGGCGGGGCAGCCCGTTACTATGCGGAGCCGGCGACGCTCGACGATTTGAAGTGGTTGCTGCGGGAAGCTCAAAGGCTCGAGGTTGCACCGTTTTTTCTCGGACGCGGATCGAACCTTTTGGTTTTGGATGGAGTGTTGCCGTATCTGGTGATTCGGCTTCGACATCCGAATTGGCGAAAACTGACACTTCTCGATGAAATGCGATTGCAGGCCGGAGCTGGTGTGCGGTTGCGCGAGCTTTGCGGTCAGGCGAGCAAACTCGGTTTGAGCGGTTTTGAATTTCTTGAAGGCATTCCTGGAACGCTCGGAGGCGGTCTCCGCATGAATGCCGGAGCGATGGGCGGCTCGATGTATCAAGTTGTTGAGCAGGTTCATTTGTTGACGCTCGATGGTGAGGAAAAATGGCTGGCGCGCGGAGAGATGGAGGTGAGTTATCGCTATTGTAAAGAAGTTGCCGATGCGGTTGCGCTCGGTGCGATTTTGCGGGCGCCGGGACGGGCGGAGCGCGAGGACATTGTCGAAAAAATCCGTGAATTTCAAAACCAGCGGACATCGACGCAGCCGAAAGAGGCGAGCGCCGGATGTATGTTTAAAAATCCGGATGGCGATTCAGCCGGACGGTTGATCGATGTGCTCGGATTGAAGGAAACGACTTGCGGAGCTGCGGCTGTTTCCGGTGTGCACGGAAATTTTGTGATCAATCGAGGAGGCGCGACGAGTGCCGAAGTGATCGAGCTGATGCAAAAAGTGCGGGAGGAAGTTCAGCGGCGTTCAGGAATTCTCCTTGAGCCGGAAGTTCAATTGCTTGGAGGAAAATGGGAGGATTTTCTGTGAGTAAGAAAGCCGATTTTCCAGTTGTTGCGATTCTTTCCGGCGGAACTTCCGGCGAGCGGGAAGTTTCGATCCGGTCAGCGAAGGCACTTTGCAAAGCACTTGAGGAGTTTTATCCGGTTGATTTGATTGATGTTACGGTCGATGCGTTGCCTCGCGAACTCGATTCGGAACGACATGTTGTTCTTTCGGCGCTTCACGGAACTTTTGGCGAAGATGGCGGCATGCAGAAGCTTTTGGAAGATGCCGGTTTTTCGTATTCGGGAAGTGATTCGGAAAGCAGTCGCCTTTGCATGGATAAAACGGCGGCGAAAGAATTGGTCGCGGCGGCGGGAGTTCGCAGTCCGGCCGGAAGGCTTCTGGATAATAGCGCGACGGCTGATCCAGCGGCACTGATTTCGGAACTCGGGGCGAGTTTGATTTTGAAACCGAACAACGAAGGGAGCAGTATCGGACTTCATTTTGTGGGAGGAGTGGAGGAATTGGAGCGGAAATTGAAAGAGCTTCCTGCGGGCGAATGGATGATCGAGCAACGGGTTTACGGCCGCGAGCTGACGGTCGGAATTTTGGAAAACCGGGCGCTCGGGGTGGTCGAGATTGTGCCGCGATCGGGTCGGTTTGATTATGAGAGTAAATACACGGCTGGAATGACGGAGTATCATTGGCCGGCGAAATTGACCGATCAACAGACGGCGGAGATTCGTCAAATGGCGGAAATCGCTTTTCGCGCCTGCGGTTGTCGCGATTTTGCGCGGGCCGATTTTATGATGTCCGATCGGGGCGAAATTTTCTTTTTGGAGATCAATACACTGCCCGGTTTAACGGAAACGAGTCTTCTTCCGAAAAGCGCGCTCTGTGAAAAGATCGATTTTCCGGTACTGGCAAAGAAACTCGCCGAACCGGCCGTGAAGCGTTTTGCAGAACTTCATTTAACAGGGTGAAAAAGAAAACCAAACGTGTCTCATCTTCGAATTCCTCCTGGCGGCAGATCCACCAGTCGGCGAATCGAAAAGTTGTTACCGCTCATGCCAAGCGTCGGATTCGTCGCGGCGTCGTTCGGGCGTTTGCCAGCGGGGCGTTTTTGGCTGCGATCGGTGTCGGCATCTTTTTTGGAATTCGCTATTGGCCGGATGGAGTTGAGAAAGTGAATACGATGCTGCCTCCTCAGCCGCTGCGGGAAATCGTTTTCGAAACCGATGGTGTTATTCCGAAACAATGGGTCGAAAATCTTTTCGATTTTCCGGAGGACGTCGATCTGATGACGATCGATATTCACGAAAAGAAAGCTTTGCTGGAAAGCTTTGGGCAAATCGAGTCGGCGACGCTTCGGCGGCTTTCGGGGCTGCTCGAAATCCGTCTGAGGGAACGCCGACCGGTTGTTCGTCTCGCTGTCCGTGATGCCGAGGGCAAAGTCGCTCCGATGTTGGTCGATCGCAATGGAATCGTCTATTCGGGCATTTTTTACGATCGTTACGAGCTTTCGACGCTTCCTTTTCTTGCCGGAGTTGAATTGCGACAGGAGGGCAACGGATTTCGTCGCCTCCGAGGGATCGATCAGGTCGATGAGCTTTTAAGGGCCGCTCATAATTATTCGCCGCAGCTGCAGGAAACGTGGAGAGTTGTCGATTGCAGCGATTTGCCGCTGATCAAGATTCGCAGCGATGAGATCCGCGAGATCGTTTTTGGTCCGAGCCGTTATCAGCAGCAGTTGCAGTGGCTCGATATGATTATTCAAAACAATCGCCGCCAACTCCTGAAACTTGAGGAGAGGGTCGATCTTTCATTGGGCAATCAGGTCGTCGTTCGCTGAGGAATTCCGGAAATTCGAAAAACACATGGGGAAAAGTAAAATCATCGGGGCCGTCGAAATCGGTACATCGAAAGTCGTCGTTTTGATCGGCGATATTGTCAATGGCCGCAGTCTGAGCATTATCGGGATGGGAGAATGCTCGTCGCAAGGGATCATCAAAGGTAACATCACCGATTTCAAAAAGGCCAGCGATTGCACGCACGCGGCGATTCTTGCCGCTGAGCAGCAGGCGGGAGTTCGGATCGAAGGCGTTTATCTTGCGCAATCGGGCGGACATATTTCCGGTTTTTACAATGAGGGCGCTCTCAATGTCACTTCCGTCGACAGCGCCGTGAGCCGGAACGACATCGCAACCGTTTGCCAGATTGCTAAAGGCAAAATGCTTCCGTCAAACCGGACCGTGATTCACCATATTCGGCAGCCGTTTCGGCTCGATGGACGATTTGTTGCCGACCCCGAGTTCCTGAAGGGAAAACGGTTGGAAGTCGGTTATTGGACCGTCCATGGAGAGGTGACGAAAATCAGCGATTCGATCCATATCATCAACGGATTCACGCTCCACGTCGACGATCTGATTCTCGCGAGTCTCGCTTCGGGAGTGATGGTAACGTCCGAGGAGGAACGGCGAAGTGGCGTTCTCGTGATCGATATCGGAAGTGGAGTCAGTGATTGGGTGCTTTATCAGCAAGGAGTCGCCGTGCGCACCGGATCGTTGCCGGTCGGTGGCGATCATATCACCAATGATCTGAGTCTCGGTCTGCGAATCAGTCATGCGCAGGCGGAAAAGGTAAAAATCGAGCATGCGCGCGCTCGAGTGGCCGCCGATGATAAAAACGAAAAGATCTGGCTCAACGGCGATTTTGCGATCGGCGACCGTCAGATTCCGCGTCTGGCGATCAACCGGATCGCGACGGCGCGCACCGAAGAGATTTTTGAGATCATCAAGAGCGGGCTCGGCGATGATTTTGAGCCGGAGCAACTCGCTGCTGGAGTTGTGATCAGTGGCGGTAGTTCGAAATTGAAGAATATTTCCGAGGCGGCGACGAAGGTTTTCGGAGTGACGGCTCGCTACGGAGAGAATCCCGATTGGGTAAATGAGGAGCTTCAAGGGCCGGAGTGCAGCACGATTCTTGGACTTCTTCATTACGGATTGAGTAATGTCGAATCGCAATCGGAGAAACCGCGCAAGCGAGGTTTGCTGGCGAAAATTTTTAGTTGAGGAGAAAAAATGAGCAACGATCCAAGTCCATCGGTCAAGTTGAACCAGGTGATTCCCGAACGGCCGGTTTCCATTAAAATTATCGGCGTCGGCGGAGCGGGATCGAATGGAGTCGACCGGCTGAAACTGGAAAATCTCAGCGACATTCCGCTTGCGGTGATCAACACCGATTCGCAGGCACTCGCGTCGTCACCCGTCGAATCCAAGTGTATGATCGGCAAGGGTGTTACGCGCGGACTCGGCACCGGCGGTGATCCCGAACTCGGAGCTGCGGCCGCGGCTGCGAATGTCGATGCGATCCGCCGGGTTGTCAGTGGCACCGATCTGATATTTTTGATCGCCGGGATGGGTGGCGGCACCGGAAGTGGCGCGGCTCCGGTTGTTGCAAAATGTGCGAAGGAAGCCGGGGCGATCGTGATTTCTTTCGTGACGTTGCCTTTTACTTTTGAAGGAGCCCGCCGTCAGAAACAGGCGGAGGAGGGACTGGTCGCGCTTCGCCAAACGTGCGATGCGGTCATTCCGTTGCCGAACGACATTCTTTTGCAGATGCTCGACGATTCGGCCAGCGTGCTCACTGCGTTTGAAAAAGCCGACGATTGGATCGCGCGTTGCGTCCGTTCGATCTGGACGATTCTTTCGCAAACGGGCCTGATCAATCTCGATTTTGCAACGCTTCAGCAGGTTTTTTGCAAACAAGGAGGAAAAACTCTTTTTGGTCTCGGTTCCGGAAAAGGAAAAAACCGATTGGACGACGCTCTCAACGATCTGATGCAATGTCCGTTGCTCCATACGCCTGAATTTTCGCGTTACGCCGATCGGCTTCTCGTCAATATTATCGGCGGTCCCGATCTCTCGATTTCGCAGGTAAATAAAATTATGGGCGTCGTGAACGAACACTTTGGCCGCGATGCTCATATTATTATGGGAGCGGTCATCGAAGGAAAGATGGCCGATAAAATCGAAATCTGCATTCTCGGCACGACCGATGTCAGCGGACGTTCGGCGCCTTCGAAACCAAAATCGGCTGCGAAAGTTCTGAAACCGACGGCGAGCGAACGATCGCCCGATTCGGCTGATAAAAATCTGGTCGAAAATGAAGAGGAGGCGGCTGCACCTTCCGAACCGGTTGTTGAAAAAAAGCCTGAAGTTGTCCAGCCGGTTGAGGCAAAAAGCAGTCGGGGAGAACAGGAGGAATTCGCTTTCAGTACGATTACCCGGCTCGGTTATTTCGACCAGACCGGCGAAAATGTTTACAGCGGGGAAAATCTCGATATTCCGACCTATATGCGTCGCGGGATTCGGATCGTCCTTTAAATTTTTTTTTAAGGAACGTTTCCGCCGGGATTTGGAGGGGAGTTCTTTTTGCCGTGCGAGAGATCGGTTCGTCATCGGATGAGCGGCGTACTTTTTGTCTGATTCGTTTTTATTTATGAGTGAGGTTTACAGTCAGAAAATTGCAGAGGAATTGAACTTGAGGTTGCCGCAGGTCGCGGCGACAGCGAAATTGTTGGCCGAAGGAGCGACGGTTCCTTTCATTGCCCGTTATCGGAAAGAGGCGACCGGTTCCCTTGATGAGGTCGAAGTTATGGCGGTTCGCGATCGTCTGGGCCAATTGCTGGAACTCGATACGCGGCGAGCGGCGATTCTCAAATCATTGGAAGAGAGAAATCTGCTGACCGATGAACTCGGTTCGGCGATTAACGGCGCGGAAACGCTGAGCGCGCTTGAAGATATTTATCAACCGTTCCGTCCGAAACGCCGCACACGCGCGACGATTGCGAAGGAGCAAGGATTGGAGCCGCTCGCTGATCTGCTGCAAAGTCAGCGGGAAGAAATCGATCCGGCGAAAGAGGCGGCTGCCTTTGTCGATGCCGAAAAAGGTGTCGACGATGTGGAAAAAGCTCTCGCCGGGGCGCGCGATATTTTGGCTGAACGGGTGAGCGATGATGCCGACGCACGTGCGAAAATGCGGCGATTTTACCGCGAAAATGCGATTCTT
>DATGSL010000166.1:0-5620 GCA_035302665.1 Opitutales bacterium
CACCTGCAGCACCTGCATCGAACGCCGCGAAGCATTTGCCATCGCCGAAGTTTCTGATCCAACTCTTTGCGAATAAAAGGTCCGTCAAGAAAAACAAAGCGAACAACCTAACTTCTTCGGCGGGTTTTCCTATTTCAGCAGATGTTTATCACTGAGATTTTTCAATCGATCCAAGGCGAAGGAATGCTCACCGGCGTCCCGAGCATTTTTGTGCGGACCGGCGGCTGCAACCTGCGCTGCAACTGGTGCGACACTCCGTATGCCTCGTGGAGTCCGGAGGGAAGCGAAATGACCCTCGACGAAATTGAAGCGAAAGTAAAAAGCCTTCCGGGCCGTCACGTCGTTCTCACCGGCGGCGAGCCGATGATCGCCCGCAACATCCGCGATCTCGCCGTTCGTTTTCGCAAATCGGGCTACCATATCACGATCGAAACCGCAGGAACGATCGGTCCCGATGAGATCGATTGCGATCTCGCTTCCATCAGCCCGAAACTCTCCAACTCCACTCCGGACGAACGTTTTTCCGAAGCTTGGCGAAACCGACATGAAGCGACGCGCCTCCAACCCGACGTCCTGCGCAACTGGATCGATCATTATCCTTATCAATTGAAATTCGTCGTGTCGGAACTCAAAGATCTTGAGGAGATCGAATCGCTGATCGACGAACTCGACCGCCCGATTCCCCGCGATCAGATTTTGCTGATGCCCGAAGGTATCGATAAGAAATCCCTCGATAAACGGTCGCGCTGGCTGGTCGATCTTTGCCGCGAAAAAGGATACCGATATTGCCCCCGCCTCCACATTTCGCTCTTTGGAAACCGCCGGGGAACCTGATTTTAAAAAACCTTTTACCGGGATTGCTTGCCCTGAAAACGGCTCTTGGACAATCTTTGCATCTGCAAAATTCAATCATCTCCCAAGTGCCAATGATGAAACCTTTTTTATTCACCCTCTCGCTGCTCAGCACGACCCTCGCAGTTGCCCAGCACGGCGATCGTTCAGCCATCGATCAGACTTCGCCTCCGCCGGAATGGGAGATTCCTGCCGCCCCTGTCCTCAGCCCCGAAGAAGCTCTTGAGACCTTTACCCTTCAATCCGGTTTTCGAATCGAACTCATCGCCAGCGAGCCGCTGATTCAGGCACCGGTGGCGATGGATATCGACGAGGACGGCCGCCTTTGGGTCGTCGAAATGCAGACGTATATGCCGAATGTCGACGGCGAAGGGGAACTACTGCCCGAAAGTCGCGTCGTCGTTTTGGAAGATACCAACGGCGATGGGCAAATGGATAAAAGCACAGCTTACATGGAAGGTCTCATCCTTCCGCGCTCGATCCGCGTCGTTGAAGGTGGAGTTCTCATCGGCGAACCGCCGAATCTGTGGTTCACGCGCGATACGGATGGCGACGGGCGCGCCGACGAAAAAATTCTCGTCAGCGACAACTATTCGCACCTGGAAGCAAATCCCGAACACGGCACCAACGGGCTGCTCTACGGAATCGACAACTCGATCCACGATGCGATGTCCGAATTCAGCGGTTTTCGCTACATCGATGGCGAATGGGTCGGCCGTCCGACGGTCCAACGGGGACAATGGGGAATCTCGCAAGACGATTACGGACGGCATTTTACCAACAACAACAGCCGCCACCTCCGCGTCGATCGAGTGCCGAACCATTATTATCCGCGCAATCCGAATCTGGAAACCAACGCCGGTATTTTCACCGACGTCAATCCCGACCAAACAGTTTGGCCCGCCCGAATTACCGCAGGAGTCAATCGGCGGGCACAACTCGATGATGACGGATTTCTCAAAGCCTTCACCGCAGCTTGTGCGCCGCTTGTTTACCGCGGAGATGCCTGGCCGGGCGAATATTACGGAAATGTCTTCGTCGCAGAACCGGCAGCTCACTTTATCCGGCGCACAATTCTTTCAGAAGATGCCAATGGAAAAATCACCGGCAAAAATGCGTACGACGATCAGGAGTTTCTTTATTCCTCCGACGAACGGTTTCGTCCGGTCAATCTCTACAACGCGCCCGACGGCACCATGTACGTCGTCGATATGTACCGCGGAATTCTTCAACACCGACAATTTGTCACCACCTATCTCCGCAATCAGATCCTCGACCGGGAACTCGAAACGCCTCTCGATCTCGGAAGGATTTACCGGATCGTGCACGAATCAAAAAAGCCGCGGCGCGCACCGAAACTTTCCGAGGGAACTTCATCGGAACTCATTCGCCTGCTCGCCCACAGAAACGGCTGGCACCGCGATACCGCCCAACGCCTTCTGGTCGAGCGGCGCGATTTGGAGGCTGTTCCCCTTTTGCGCGAATATGCGTTCGATCACCGAAACGACGTCGCCCGCATTCATGCGCTCTGGACGCTTGACGGGATCGGTGCCCTGACGGCTGCCAACGTCCTCAAGGCGATGAGCGATCCGGAGCCACAGGTCCGCGTTCATGCTTTGCGCATGGCGGAACCGCTTTTAGCCGAAGCCTCGAATCGCGAAATCATTGCGAGAGTTGCCCAGCTTCTCTCCGACAGCAGTCCGCTGGTTCGCCAACAAGCTGTTTTTTCGCTCGGCGAACTGCCTCCTTCCTCAACGAAAGACGAACTTCTCTTCGGCGCTCTGCAACTCCACGCTCGCCAACCGTTTATCGTGGAAGGTGCGGTCAGCGGACTCGCAAACCGCGAACTGAAAATGATCGAAAACATCCTCGCCTCTTCGATTTGGCGTGAAGAAAAAGAAGGTCGCGCGCAGACTCTCGAACTCCTTGCAGCAGCCGTTATGCGCGAAGGCGTCCCTCAAAAGATCAATAAACTGATCGCGCTCGCCCTCACCGAAAGCAATTTCACTTGGCAAAATCTTGCACTCCTAAAGGGAATCGAAGATTCGAAAATCACCGAATTGACCGAACGTCCACTCGCCCTTGATCTGGAAATTGCGAATCCGCAATTCGCCGAACGTGCGGAAATTGTTCTCGCAAAACTCGACTGGCCGCGAGAAGACGCGGCGGAACTCCCGCCCGAACTGCAACTACTAGCCGATTCAGGAGCGTCTCAATATGCGCTCCACTGCAGCGCCTGCCACGGCCCCTCGGGGGGCGGATTGCCCGGTCTCGGCAAATCGATGATCGGAAACGAATGGGTTCTCGGCGCTGAGGAAAATTTGATCCGCATCCTTCTCAACGGAAAAGAAGGCGAAGAGAACCTGATGCCGCCGTTAACCGGAATCAGCGACGAAAATATCGCCGCGATCCTCAGCCACATCCGACGCTCTTGGAGCAATGATGCCGATTTCGTTCTTCCGGAAAAAGTAAAAGCTGTCCGCGAAAACAACGACCGCACCCAGCCGTGGACCGACGCCGACCTCCGCGCCGCGCCAACAAACTGATCCGCATCTCAGCAAAATCGCCCAGACGTTGACGGATTCGCGATTTTGTTAAACCTAAGGAATGAGCAACCGCCACCGAAGGCGGTTTTTCCTTATGCGGATCGGTAATCTCCAACTTCAATCGAAATTGTTCCTTTCGCCGCTGGCCGGATACACCAACCTGCCCTTTCGGCTCACCTTGCGCGAAATCGGCGGTCTCGACCTCGCGACGACCGATCTCGTGAACGCCCGTTCCCTGATCGAGCGCAATCGGATCGCCCTCCAGCTCGCCCACTCCTCTCCGGAAGATCAACCGCTCGCCGTCCAGCTTTTCAGCTCCATCCCGGAAGAAATGCGTGATGCGGCGATTCTCGTCGAAGAATCAGGAGCCGCAGCCGTCGATATCAATATGGGCTGTCCAGTGCGAAAAGTCTGCAAAGTCGGAGGTGGTTCCGCGATGATGACCGAATTGCACAAAACCGCAGAACTCGTCCGGGGAATGGTCGATGCGGTCAAAATCCCGATCACAGCAAAAATGCGCCTCGGCTGGGACGACGACAATATCACCGCACCCGACCTCGCCCGCGCGCTCGAAGATGCAGGCGTGGCGGCGATTTTCGTTCACGGCAGAACCCGCGAACAAGGATTTTCCGGTCGCGTCAATCTCGCCGGAATCCGCGCCGTCGCCGAAGCGGTTCGATCGATTCCCGTTATCGGAAATGGCGATGTCACGACTCCGGCCGCTGCACGCGTGATGCTCGACGAAACCGGTTGCGACGGTGTCAGTATCGGCCGCGGCGCTTTTTACAACCCATGGATTTTCGTTCAGACCGCCCATTATCTAAAAACCGGTGAAACGCTCCCCGAGCCGACCTTCGAAGAGCGAATCGAAGTCATGTTGCGACATCTCCAGCTGATGATCGATTATTTCGGAGAGGAACGGGGCTGCCGGATGTTTCGCCGCTGCGCCAAACGTTACTCCACGCGGTTTGGACCGAGCAATTACTTCAACCGGTTGACGTCGACCTTCTCCAGCCAAGCCGAATTTCTCGAAATCCTCGCCTCCTACCGCGAATGGAGAAAACAATTCCTCGGCGACGACGGCGAACTTCTGCAAAAATTCCGACCGCGACCGCTGACTGCCTCCTTTCTTCCCGAATCAGTTCCAGATGTGGCGATCCGTGTTCCAAAAGGACCGATCGAAGTCTGGTAATAAAATCTTGTCTAAAGACCTGATTTCTGGTCTGATAAAGGCTGTGGCCGGACTTGGCGAGAGACCGATTCGTCGCATTTAAGACCGAAGCGGGACCTTGCAGATCCATTTCCCTATTTCCGCCATCGACAGCAGCTTACCGAATTATGAATAGTGCAAAACCAGTCGTACTCACGATCGCCGGCTCCGATAGCGGAGGGGGCGCAGGGATTCAGGCGGATCTCCGCACCTTTTCCGCCCGGGATGTCTTCGGCACGACGGCGATTACTTGTCTGACAGCGCAAAATCCCGATTCGGTCACCGATGTCTCACCGGTCAAACCCGATTTTTTGAGCGAACAAATCCTGCAGGTCGACCGTTTTTTTACTCTCCAAGCGGTTAAAACCGGGATGCTCTTTTCCGCAGACCTTGTCCAAGAGGTTATTAAATTCCTGAAGGAGCGCCCGAAATTACCGGCCGTTATCGATCCGGTCATGGTGGCAACCAGCGGCGCCGTCCTCCTCGATCCGAAAACCGCCGACCTGCTCCGCGAAGAACTTTTACCGCTCGCAACGGTTTTCACTCCGAACCTTGATGAAGCGAAAATCTTTCTCGGCGAAGCCCCCAAAAATGCAAGGGAGATGAACAGCGCCGCGCTCGAATTGGCAAAAAAGATCGGTGCGCCTGTTCTCCTGAAAGGCGGTCACCTCAAAGGTGAACTCGTGACGGATGTCCTCGCCGATCCGGGCGGCGAAATCCACGTCTTTACCGATTCGCGGATCATGGATGTCAACACGCACGGAAGCGGCTGCACGCTCGCAGCAGCAATCGCCGCCGAATTGGCAAAGGGAGCGATTTTGGCAGATGCCGTCGCTACAAGCCGCCACTATTTGCGAACCGCTATGCAAAACTCGATCCAGGTCGGCAAACAATCTTTCATCAACCACAGCGTCGATACTAAATTTGTCGCGGCACCCAAATAAAAGCGTTTCAGCCGAAACCGGGTTCGATTTTATAAAAAACCTTGTCTCAGCCCCGGACCCGTCCAATT
>DATGSL010000167.1:0-5096 GCA_035302665.1 Opitutales bacterium
TTAATCGCACGCTCAAGTTGTTCGTGGCTGACACTGTCGACCGGTTGATTGAGCCTGCCTTTCGTCCGCTCCAACTCGGCATTCAACCGGCGGTTTTCCAACCTCAGATCTTCCATCGCAAGTGCCATTTCGCGCATCCGCCGATCCAAAACCTGAATATCGGCCCGCAGATTCGCAATTTCCACGCGACTGTCATGAGCTTGAAACCGATCGGGTTGGGAGGTCGTCTGCGCATTCGCAGGTGTAAAAAACAGCCCTGTCGAAAGCGAACCGCCCAAGCATCCAATGAATAAAAGGAAAATGGAGAACGTTCGCATCGTCTCCTTTTAGTTGAAGATCGGAACAAAGCAAGAACCGGTTGTGCCGTTTTGAACCGCTTTTCAGACAACTGCCAACTGGCGCGCCGGATGAAGCGTTACATCAAGACCTTCTTCCGCCTGCCCGATCTGCGGATCTGCCCAAGCCGCAAAGGCAACCATCGCCGCATTATCGCCGGTATGTTCCGGCCGCGCCCGAAAAAGAGGAATTCGCGCGCGCTCGGTCATCTCCGCACAGGCACTTCTCAACAACCGGTTGTTGGCGACACCTCCCGAAAGCCCAAAGCTCTTGTATCTACCGCTTGCGAGAATTTGTTTCGATTTCCCCACAAGCGCATCGACGACCGCTTGTTGATAACCGGCACAAAGATCGGGCAAAACTTTCTCCAACTCGCGATCACTGATTTTCTCCAGCCGATAACGTAGACTCGTTTTCAATCCGCTAAAACTGAATTTCCGCTCAGCTCTGCTCCGGAAGGCTCTCGGAAAATCAAAAAGTTTCGGATCGCCGTCGCGGGCAAGTTTCTCAACAATCGGACCTCCCGGATATCCGAGCCCGAGAAGCTTGGCTCCTTTATCGAGCGCCTCCCCCGCCGCGTCATCGACCGTTTCGGCAACTGTTTCCAGCCGCCCCGATTCGTCGAGTTCAAGCAAAAGCGTATTTCCACCGCTAACAAGCAGACCTAGATGCGGCGTCAATTTGCGAAGGTTTTCGCGAAAATGTTTTGGTTCTTCCCGGTGCAGATCGATAAAAGGCGAAAAGGCATGCGCGCGCAGATGATTGATCCCGCGCAACGGAAGATCGCGGGCAACCGAAATGCTTTTTGCGAGGGAAATTCCGAGGGCGAGACAACCGGCGAGCCCAGGTCCATTTGTCACCGCAATTTCTGCAATCTTTCCCCAACCGATTTCGGCTTTCAACACTTCGCAAAGAGCCGGAAAATTTTCCAGATGCTCCCGACTCGCCAAATCAGGAACGACGCCTCCGTAGATTCGATGCAGATCGATCTGACTGGAAACCCACTCGCCCACGATGCCGCGATCGGGCGAAAAAACGGCGAGCGCGGACTCATCACACGAACTCTCAATTCCGAGAATCATCGATTTCTCCACCTGTTGCCGCCATCACTTCCGCTTGTGCCTGCTGATCCGCGACAAGAAAAATTCCTTCGAGCGCCTGGATCGCCGCCTGAAGCTGGCGATCCTCAATCGGCTCAAATCCAAACCGCAGCAAAAATTCCTCCGGATCCTTCAACCCGGGCCGATTGCGCTGCACCCGCAATTTCACTTCATCTTCCAGCGGAAGCTCGACAACGATATCGGGAATGACGCCGCGTTCATGAATAACTTTTCCCGACGGCGTATAATATTTGGCAGTCGTCAACCGGAGAGCACTCTCATTCCGAAGTGGATAAATGCTTTGAACCGAACCTTTTCCAAACGAAGTTTCACCGACGATTACCGCACGTTTTGTATCCTGCAAAGCACCTGCGACGATTTCAGAAGCGCTTGCCGATCCGGAATTGATCAATACGGCGATCGGATAATTGCGCTCCTTGCTGTTGCGCTCGGCTCGGATTTCAAAGCGACTGCTCTCATCGCGGCCCTGCGTGTAGACGACGAGCTCATTTCGGTTGAAAAAGGGTTGGGCAACTTCCACCGAAGCCGTCAAAAGTCCGCCCGGATTGTTCCTCAAATCGATAATCAGCCCTCTCATTCCCTGCTCTTCAAGCGAATCGAGAGCTGCCACCAACTCCGATCCGGTCCGATCGCCAAACTGCGTTATTTGCACATATCCGATCTGGCCATCGATCAAATGCGCGTTTCTTACGCTGTCGATTTGGATCACCTCGCGCACAATCGTTTTCTCCAAAACCTCGCCGGTCTGGGGACGGTGCAAGGTCAGCTCGACTTTCTCCCCAGGAGCGCCGCGAAGAAGTTCGACGATTTTATCGATCGCAGCATCCTCCGTATTGATTCCGTCGACACTTATGATCTGATCTCCCGGCATGATTCCCGCCCGCTCACCCGGCGTTCCGGCGATCGGAGCGATGACGGTGATCCGTTCATCCCGACGCTCGATCTGGATTCCGATACCGCCAAATTCCTGACGGGTCTGGCTTTGCAAATCTTCGTATTTTGATTGAACGAGAAGCTCCGAATGAGGATCGAGCGCCCGGAGCATTCCTTGCAACGCCGCCTGTGTGAGCTCTTCATAATCGACATCATCCGGGTCGACATACCGATCGTGCACCATTTCGAGAACAGATCCGAAAAAGGAGAGATTCGAATAATAATCGCTCCGGGAACCTGTCGCGCGACGCTGTCCGAGCAGATAAACCCCGAACGTGCCGTTGATTAGGAGGATCAGGATGACAAAAATAACTAGATTGCGCCGAACCATTGGAGAGAAGATTGCAAGGAAGCGGCTTTTTGTAAACCAGAACGGAGACGAAAATGAATCGCGATTTTCCGACCGGTTTCAGCTCCGCTTGCATTTTTAAATTTTGATCCAAGAGTAGAAAGGCATGCCGTATTCAAAGGTGAAATGGATCACAATCGACGCCGGTGGAACCCTCCTCTTTCCGGATCCATCGGTCGGAGCGATCTACGCAGAAGTTCTTGAGGACCATGGGCTGAAAGCAGATCCCGATGACCTTCAGTCCGCCTTTCTCCGCGTCTGGCAGGAGGACGTTCTCCGTTGTGCGCCAGAAGTGACACCGGCAAGTGAGCGGAAGCGCTGGCGTTCGGTGATTGACCGCACGTTTATCGATTTCCACGACCAGGTCGATCCCGATGCGCTCTTTGACGATTTATGGGAAGAATTTGTTCGACCGACCCGCTGGCGAACAGCGCAAGCTGCAGAAAACACGCTCGAAGAATTAAGAGCGCGCGGCTACAAACTCGCGATTCTTTCCAATTGGGATGAGCGCCTTCGTCCGTTGCTTTCGGGAATGAAACTCGACCGATATTTCGACCAGATTCTTGTTTCGGTCGAAGTCGGCTTCGAAAAACCGGATCCGCAGATCTTCAAAATAGCCGAGGAAAAGCTCGGTGCGGCCGGAAACGAAATTCTGCATATCGGAGACAGCCATCACCACGATGTACTCGGAGCTAAAGCGAACGGCTGGCTGGCGATCCACGCATTTGCAGACGGTTCCTTGAAAAATGGTGCCCAACCGATCCAGCGATTCGACGAACTGCTGACCCTCCTCTAAGTCCGTTTGCAACGACGCCTTTTTGAAGAGCAACAACTCGTCATCGCTCCCGATTTCTGTTTTTCTGTAACGCTATGCCTGTCGATTCGCCGCCACTTCCGGTCCAGATCCACATTTCCATTCTTTTTCTCGGTGGCATCGCCGCATTCATCTACTTTTTCTTCATTTCAAAGACGCCGAAACGGATCGATCCGCATTATTCGATTCCCGGCTGGCGGCTCAATCCGGCCGACTTTTTCGCAGGACTTTTGATAATGATGCTCACGGTGCTCACCCTGCAGGTCGGAATCGCCCGATTCCTCAGGGTCGAATACGGATCGGTCTCCCCGGAGCAGATGGTTTTGCTCGGAGCGACCACCCACCTCGGAGCGCTCGCTGTCCTCTTCGCATTTTCCCGAATTTACCGCGAAAAATTTCAAGAGCCGTTAAACCGAACAAAACTTAGCAACTTCAAGGCTCTTTCCTTTGCCGCGTTTTCGTTTTTAGCCGTTTTGCCGATTATTTCCCTCGCCAACCTCCTCTGGCAACTTGGACTCGAACAAATTGGATTCGAACCGATTCCGCAGGATGTAGTCGAACTATTCTTGGAGATCGAAAGACTGCCGACGGTGATCGTCATGATCCTTGTCACCGTCGTCCTCGCTCCGATAAGCGAAGAAGTGATCTTTCGCGGAGGTATTTATCGTTTTCTAAAGGATAAAATCGGAATGATCGGCGGATTTGCGGTCAGCGGACTCCTTTTTGCCATTCTTCATCAAAGTTTATCGACTTTGCTGCCGCTTTTTCTACTCGGAGTCGCCCTCGCCTACAGTTACGAAAAAACAGGAAACCTGAAGGTTCCGATTCTCTTTCACGCGATTTTTAACGCCAATACCGTCTTCGTTATTTTACTGACCGAAAGCCTCGGATAGCCGTTTTATGAATCCTTTTGAAAAAACAGCCGCTGGAACGGTCTCCGATTGGGGAGAAGAGCGCCTGATCGACGCGATCCGGGAATGGCTCGGAACTTCCAATCGACCTCCGCCCGAAGGAATCGGCGACGATTGTGCCGTTTTTTCACCGACACCGGGCAGCCGCTCTCTCGTCACGACCGATCCGATCGTCTGGAAACGACATTTCGATGAAACGGTAACCCCGGAGCAAGCAGCGGCCAAAGTTCTGAAACGAAATCTCAGCGATATCGCCGCCATGGGCGGAAAGCCGCGAATCGCCGTCATTTCTCTACTTCTCGCACCGAAAACTTCGATCGACTGGCTGAAACGATTTTATACCGGCCTGCGCGAATGTGCGTTGAAATACGATGTTTCAATCAACGGCGGAGATGTCAGTGAAGCCGAATGTCTCGCTGCTTCGCTGACACTCATCGGAGAAACGATCTCCAACCATCTTCTTACGCGAAACGGAGCATTACCTGGCGATCATCTTTTCGTCTGCGATGATCTCGGCGGAAGTCTGCTCGGCGGACATACCGATTTTGTTCCGCGCTTGAAAGAAGGACAATGGCTCGCCCAACGTCCAGAAGTGACCGCCGCCATCGATATCAGCGACGGCATCGCCAAGG